>NZ_AUJZ01000008.1:0-220578 GCF_000424485.1 Butyrivibrio sp. WCD2001
CCAGAACATTGCTTGGCTTTGTTCTGTCCGTTTTTACCTAAGTTAGGTTGTTTTGTTCTCTGAATATTCTTTTTGGAATTTTCAGGGTTGCATTACTATTTTATTGTCAAAGTGCTTTGTCTAGGCTTGTCAGCCGCAACTCTGATAGAATATCATGTTTGCAACTTCTTGTCAAGAACTTTTTTATTTTTTTGCTCTGGCTTGTGAAGCGCTGAATCCTTCCGGTCAGTCATCTGTCACTCGCAGCGAGCGAATATAAATATATCACCCGTCCCCCTATGTGTCAATTACTTTTTTTAATTTTTTTCAATTTTTATAAAAATTTCTCAAATAGCCGGATGTAATGGGGCTTTCCGTAAATTACAATTGAAAAAAATGCAAACAAAAACCCCGGCAATATATTGCCGGGGATTACTAACGGAGAAAGAGGGATTTGAACCCTCGCACCGCGTGAACGGTCTACACCCTTAGCAGGGGCGCCTCTTCAGCCACTTGAGTATTTCTCCATGTCTGAAAACCTCTACCAAACGGTATTTGGTTGTCTGTTAACGATCATCTATATCATTAACGCAAAAGTTATTATACAAATTCAGCAGAGCATTGTCAACAAGTGTTTTTTATTCTCTGCAAAACTCCTTTATAGCAGTCTCATACAGATTATTTCCCTCTGAATCTATAACTACTATGGCAGGAAAATTTTCGACACGTAGTTTGCGTATTGCTTCTGTACCAAGATCATCATATGCTACAACCTCTGATTCAACAATTGCTTTAGATAGAAGCGCACCCGCGCCACCGATAGCAGCAAGATATATTGCTTTGTTACGCACAATAGCATCCAGTACTTCCTTGCTGCGTTTTCCTTTTCCTATCATGCCGCTTAATCCCATATCAAGAAGCTCCGGGGCATACTTGTCCATACGGCTGGCTGTTGTGGGCCCCGCTGATCCTATAGGTCTGCCTTCTCTGGCCGGTGAAGGTCCCATGTAATATATTACGTTTCCCTCTATATTTATAGGAAGAGCCTCTCCTTTATCCAGAGTTTCCTTCATTCTCTTGTGCGCAGCATCTCTCGCTGTATATATATCGCCGCTAATATATACCATATCTCCACTGCGGAGTTTAGAAATTGTGTCCTTATCAAATGGTGCAGTTATCTTATATTCCATATAACAGCCCTTTCAGAAATATAATTTGAATGAGTTTCTTCTATATATAGTGGTTTTTATTTAAAAAAGTATTTTTATACCACAACACTTCGATGTCTGTTGACATGGCAGCATATATTTACTGCCACAGGAAGTCCTGCGATGTGAGTCGGATATGTATTGATATTCACAGCAAGAGCAGTAACTGTTCCACCAAGTCCGCCGGGACCAATTCCGGTCTTGTTTATCCTGTCCAGTATCTCTTTTTCCATATCTGCCACATAAGGAATCTCTGAATGTTCGCCTGTTTTTCTGGTTAATGCTTCCTTTGCCATGATCGCACACTTTTCAAAGGTGCCACCTACTCCTACACCTACCACCATGGGCGGACACGCATTAGGGCCCGCATCCTTTACAGCCTGAACAACAGCATCCTTGACACCTTCTTCGCCATCAGCGGGTTTTAGCATGAAAACCCTACTCATATTTTCACTTCCAAATCCCTTTGGCGCTATAGTTATTTCTACTTTATCTCCGGGCACAATATTATAATGAATAACCGCAGGGGTATTATCTCCCGTATTCTCTCTGATAAGAGGATCCTTTACCACTGATTTTCTAAGGTATCCCTCAGTATATCCCTGTCTGACTCCTTCGTTTATGGCATCAGTAAGATCCCCGCCCTCGAAGTGAACGTCCTGGCCGATATTTATAAAAAACACTGCCATTCCCGTATCCTGGCAAATGGGTATATTATCCTTTTCTGCAATTCTCAGATTCTCTTCAAGCTGAAAAAAAATCTTCTTTCCAAGGTCAGATTCCTCAGCCTGTCCTGCCTTGCAGATAGCCTCCTTCATGTCTGGAGACAGCGTATAATTGGCATCTATACAAAGCTCTTTTACAGCTTTGGTTATTTCTGATACATCTATAGTTCTCAATTCTTCCTCCGAATAGAACTTCTTAATATGAATAAGAAATTTGTCATCAAAACTTTATTGTTTCACAAAGCGCTTTTAATTCTTCTGCTGAAGGAGATGTGGGATTCCATAAAATATGCTGTCCATCATCCTTGTATCTGGGAATAACATGAAGATGAAAATGAGGTACTGTCTGGCCGGCTGCCTCTTTATTATTCTGTACGATATTTATTCCGTCAGCTCCCAGCTTTTCCATAAAATGTGCAGCCAGCTTTTTTGCAAGCTTCATTGCGTCTGCTGCTGTTTCTTCGGGAAGCTCAAAAATATCCGTATAATGATCCTTGGGCAAGATAAGACAATGCCCCTTTGTCGCAGGGCCATTATCCAGTATTACATTGAACTTATCATCCTCATAAATTGAATTTGTGGGAAACTCCCCGTTTGCAAGCTTACAAAAAATGCAATTTGAATCTTTCATAGTCATTTCTCCCTTATGATTAATTATTTAAACTCAAACAGCTGATCCATTGTTCGCAGCAGTTTGAAATCCCCTTTCATCTTCAGATTGCCTTCCATGAATGCTCTCTGGAAAGTTATTCTTCCTGATATAATCTGCTCAAAAACCGATGTATTCATTGACACATGTACATTACAGCCCGGTGCTTCTCCCGGTTTACATTCCATATCCTGATTATCTATTTTGATACAAATATCTTTGTCTTTTATCTGATCAAGAAGTGTAATCTGGTAAGCTGCGTGAATCCCAGGCATAGGCTTAAAATGACTTTTTAAGCTGCTGATAAAGTCTTCTGCGTGCTCCGCAGCATGGTCCTTATCCATTTTATCCCTAAAAATGCTGCTAAGTTCCTGGATGTCTTCCTTCTGTTTCTGGACATATTCTTCATTCGAAACATATCTTGAGAGCTGCTCAGTTTCCTGGGGAGTAAGATCCGTTATCTTAGTAATAGAGACTCTGTTCTTAACTGCCTGATTACTCGTTGGCAGCGTCTCCATCTTCTGATTCATATTCCTATATATATTTTCAGCTTTTTTCTCAATATAATTCTGGTAACTCTCAGTTCGCTCAAAAGCAGAAGTATCGGCAATATATCCGCAAATACCATCAAGGGGAACTCCTCCGAGTATCTCCCAAGCCGACGCAAGTTCCATCATTCCCTCACGTTCACCATGAGTAGTTGACATCACAATGGGAGCCATAGGAAGGCCCGCGATTTTGTCCTTATCACCATACAACCAGCATGCATCCAAAAACTGATGCATATATCCACCTACTCCAAACCATTCAACAGTTGAAGCAAGTATTATTCCATCTGCATTTTTAAGAGTTCCGGGAAGCGCAGTGATACCGTTTTTCTGCTCAAAAAGATTAAACTGTTCCACCTGAACATTAAGTTCCTTGAATACCCCGGTCATTCTGGACAGGACCAGGAGAGTGGGATCATCTATGATTCCTCTGCCACCATAATAAATATTGATTTTCATACCATTATCTCCATGTAAGCTGAATCAAACTAACCTATATTGTACCATAAATCAGCGCTTTGAGACACCTGACCTCACCATCATCGATAAGCATAGACACACTTGCCAAAAGAGACTTCATCATCCTCAAAAAGCTCAACTTTTTCATTCGGCATAAGTCTTCTGCCGTTAACAAAAGTACCATTCGTTGAGTTTAAATCCTGTATCCACAGAGAATTTGTCTTGCGATCCTCTCTGAACAGTCTTGCATGCATTCGGGAAACCGATTTGTCCTTTATTACCGCATCCGCACAGGATGATAGCTTTCCGACAACCATTGGAAGTTTTTGAAGCCCTATATTATCAAGACCGGTTCCCTCCTCTGCGTAAAGTTTGTGAAACTTTTCCTCAAAATCAAAGGAAAGCAAGACTGTTTCCTCATTTTCTTCATCCTCGTCGGTCTGCGCCAAAACATTATGCTCATACGCTCTTTTTCTTATATAACCTGCTTTATTATCTGCACTGTATAGAGGCATTTCTACCAGATCCGAGGGTGGAGCTTCTACGTTTTTATCCATATCAGTTGTACTCTCAGGCACTGGTTCTTTTACTTTGTTCCCAAATACTTTTGTATTTTTTCTAAGCTGCAAAATAAAACAGGAAAGAGACATCATGACACTAATCATGAAAACGGCGATATCCAGTATGTTTTCCTCATACGTCAGGATATAAGCATATCTGAGGTACCACAAGGCTCCCGCTATAATGGCAAACAACATTGCCATCAGGAAATTCACTCCCAGCGGTAACATTATTTTTATCTTTTTCTCAGTTACTGATTTATCTTTTGCTTCCGCCTCATCTTCATCATCCTCGAAGTCCTCCTCATCATTCATTTCAAAGCTCTCTTTTTTCTCATTCGCGTTTATTCTTGTCTCATAGATATCCTTAGACGTGTGTATTGTGGACATTTCTTCCATAAAGGCTTCCTCCGGTTCTGCTCGAACCGCTCTTTCCAGTACGCTGAAATCAATTCCGCTGGCATCACATATTGTATCCAGAAGTTCGAAAATCAGCTGTGAGCATCGTCCATCCTCAAGATCAGCATATTCCATAAGTCCTTCAAAAAACGCATGATCTATGGTTTTTTCATGTACCGGATCATATATGAAATAGAATCTGCCTGTTGAAAAATCCTCAAAGACTGCCTCCGGAAGAAGTATAATATGGCTTGGATCAAGAAGATAATCTCCCAGGTTCTTTGCGGTTATAACCATATCCGACAAAAACCGCTTAAGCTTTTCATAAGACATCTTTTTGCGATCATATCTGTTTTTTATGCTCTGCCTCGAATCAATTTCATAATATAAGTAGTAGCATTCATCAGTATTCCTCAGACTAAAAGGCAATAGGCCATCTATTTTGTTGTTTTCAAGCATCTTGTATTGGAAAATATTATCTTCATTAACTTCTGCCTCCAATATAAGATAATTGTGTTTTGCATCCTTATAATATTGAATATCCATTACGGTTTTCCTTTCTTTTTGTTTTTCTCTGCCGTTTGAGTGATAATGTCCTTCGCTCTCTTCATTTTCCGCATGGTTTTTGCAGGTGTTATGATCTTTACTCTTGCAGCAGCTTCGGATTTCCATATGTCGGGTATTTTTGAAAAGTAACCAAACAGGGCTCTGTGATTTGTGGTTATACTTCCGTCAATTCTTATGTCTTTACCTGAGACTGACGATTTTATTTCCGGTTTGCTGCTTCCAAAGTATCTGCTTCCGGTCTTTTCATCCGAATGGTCTGTCACATAATCACACGGCGATGAATAACCCTGTTTTTCATAGAGCAGATACGCTCTGAAGCCCAAAATATACGCGTCCTGTGATAGAACACATCGCCCATAGACCATAAACGCCATGTAAATGATCAAAACAATTCCAAAAATAGCTGCAGGAATTACAAGAGCTGCCTCTACTGTCATGTATGCCGGTAGTTCCAGCTTCTTATCTGAAGGCAAAGCTCATCACCCCCACTCCCACTGTTAGAAATGGCATAAAGGCCATCACACTTTTGCCGGATACTTTTTTCATAATAAGAAGAATTCCTCCGATGACGGCTGAAAATGTAAATGATATAAGTACAATAAGCATGGTATCCGTTATTCCAAACAATGGCCCAAGCGCCAGTACCGTTAATCCATCTCCTAGCCCAATCCCCTGCCTGGTGAAATAGCTTACTGTCAATAAAACAATTCCGGGAATAAGCGAGTATAAGAAATCCGCCGGCTGTGTAATTCCCTTTGACCACAAATAGATAAAACATAGTCCGGAAAGTGTCATTTGTACGGTCGGAATTGATAAAGGAATCTTTTTCTCCCTTATGTCCATGATTGTTGCGATCATCAAAATTATCAATGCAAAAACCTTAAAGAAAAGGCTTACTATTACCGTATTTTCAATAATTTCATAAAAATCCATACTATCTCCTTATCATCCGGCACATTCTTTGCAAGGACTTTTCCCTATTGCCTCCGAAAGTCGCACCGTTCTTATTGTTCTTTTAATACCACTGCAGTTTCTGTTTGAGTGGTATCTGTTTCCAAAATTGGTTATATACACCGAACTCCCTGCCTTTTTTCCACAGTATTCGCAAGGGTAATACTTTGCTCTGTCCGCATTTCTCTTTCCGCTGACTTCTGATTTTGAAATCTGTTTCACACTAAGCTTCAAATGTGAACAATCAAGGCTTTTGTGATAAACCGTTCCATGATCCGTTATATAAACAAGTTCATCCGTCTCATCATTCTTTTCATGACTTTCCCCCGGACTGTATCCGGTAAACGCATGTCCGTAAAACCTTCCTTCCACCGAAAAATCGGTAAACGCTGCTATTTTGAAAAGCGGATGCGCCTTATAAGTCGCAACAATATCAATTATGTCTCCATTGGAATAAAAGGTTGTTTCGCCAAGCTTAAGACCGGAGGCTCCACCGTTTATAGGACTGTGGTCCAGATATTCTTCCCCGAGATAGTTTTTTACCATCTTGCCTGCAACCGCCGCATTTAATGCTCCTGTCGCAGCTCCCAATGCAGAATCACCATCCTCTGATTTTGCAAAAGATCGTGTGGTGGCTTCGGTTATCATAAGTTGTCTGCCTGTTTGGTGGAGGGCTGCTTCCAAATCGCACTGGAATTTTAAAATGTCAAAGACGCCAAGCAGATTGACAAAGAAAAAGAGAAACAAGGGTAATACCAATGATGCTTCGATTGTGACAGAAGCAGCCAGCGACGGCCTTTTTCTATTTGCCCGAAGAAGCAAATCCTTTGTATTAAATTTTATTTTTGAGTTCTTCGAACGATTTTCATTTATTTTTTCCATATTTTATTTTTTCCATATTTTATTTTTTTATTTTCCTTATAAATGAAAAAGGCCATCGCCGGCCACTCCTGTTTATCAGTCAAACATTTCGTAGCCGTATATACGCTCTATTTCTATCTTTTTGTTATAAGCTCCCAAAATATCGAAATCGACGCTTATTATGTCTACACATCTATCCAGTGAAAAAGCCTCATTGCCACTGAGTTTTCTTATATTTATCTCAATGATATCCATAAATCTCATGGTCTTTTTTTGTTTCTTTTCCAATATCAAAAGCATCTTCAGGTAATCTTCATAGCTTAGTCCCGATCCTCCGCCATTTTTCAGATGATCCCTGAACTCCAGCATATGTTCGAGGGAAAGATTCCAGCTATCCGCAGTCTTGATTAGTGGTACTTTGCCGCCGCTTAAGAGAATTCGAAGATCTGATATTGTTTCTGCGAACGTCCAGGCAAATATTATTGCCATCTTTATCGCCTCTTGAAGTTCGGGAAGGGTAAGAAGTACTGAAGCTGTTAGTGCCAATGCATCCGCTTCCGCAAGTTTTGCAGGATCGTTCATTATATATACATAATTCGCAGCCTCTTTTATAAGGAACAGTCTCTCCACGACCTTCTCAAGATTAGCGTAATCGCTGTCCTTGCCCGCCAATATGTATTCCAGTTCATATTTTAGGTACGAATCATCTTTTTCAAGTCCGTAACATCCGCACTTTTCATGGAGATATCTCTCAAAAAGCATATCCGGTCCTGCTCCCGTTGCCACAGTTTCGTCAAGGCCGGTGCCTTTCAGTAGTTTTCTGTGTGAGGCTAAGGTAGATGAATCAATAGCAGCTGTAGAAATTACATTAATGTCAGGTGCTGCCAGCGAGAGAATTCCTACACTTTTTTGAGCCGTGACTCCTGCTGCCGGATTATCAACGTAATAGGTCTCATTTTCTCCGTTTCCGTCCAGATCAAGCTCCCTCGGGGTATTTATATCATTTGCATTACTCTGTGCCTCATTTTCCACATTCATTTCCTCGAACCCGGAATTTTTCAGCTGATCCGCATTATTCTGTATACTTTTTATCGCTGCCTCAACAGGTTCAGAACCCATGTAGGAGAGAATCTGTCTTTTTAACACAGCTCCGCCACCGTCCGTTGCAACCGAGTATCCGGTAATGTCAGCTGACGAAAGCCTGGCGGGCATCATTGTGCTTCTCCCGGTTACTAATCCCACCGGAGATAATTCAAAATTTTTAGAAAAATACTTCTCAATGTGATCCCTTGTATGAATTACAGAACCGTTTGTCCCTCCATAGGTTGTATCAATCAGAAGAAGTCCGTATTTTTCAAACAGCTCTCTGTTGTACTCTCCGAGAGCTGAGTTCATAGCAATATCTACCACCAGTTCAGATTTCATTCTCACTGCTCCGGTCCTTGCACCCTGCAAGAGTGCAAGAATAAGAGCAAGGATTATTGTCAGTGACAACGAAAGATAAACCGTTATATAAGCATCAGCCTGTAACCTTTGCCGCATCCGAATTGATTGTTTTAAAGATCTCGGTAACAAGTCCGTCTATCTCCTTTTTGAAAATAATTACAAGCCCGATGAGAACAACAATAATCAGTATTACTTCCACCGTTCCCATCCCCGCTTCATCCAAAAGCAGTTCCTTAAGCTTGTCTTTTGCGCTGGAAACCACATATCTTAGTTTTGCCTCCAGCATGTCTTTCTTGTTTAAAATCAGTTCTTTCATTTTTCCTCCTTCATTTAATGAACTATATTTCAGTAACACCTTGTGGTGATTACCTTCGCTAAAATGACAGATATGCCGGTATCATAATTACCACCATAACTATCAGAAGCATGAGAATCATCGGAACAAGAAGTTTTGTTCCCGCCTCCTCTCCAAGCTTTCTTGCATAGGACATTCTCTCTATTGTTGCCTTATCTGACTCTTCCCTAAGAAGAGCCATCATCTCAGAATTTCCTTTCTTTAAATTTTGTGACAAAAGCGTCACAAGTCTTGCATATTGCTGCGAGCCGCATCTTACGCCGAGTCTCTCATATACATTTAATTCAGGAACTCCGCTCTCAAGCTCGTTGCAGCTTTTTAGTATTTCCTCATATAAAAAACTTCGTTTTCCGCCTTCTTTAATATGGGCTTTATACTCGTTAGCAAACTTTTTCAATATTGCTCTTACAGACATGCCGCTTCCCATATACAACACCAGTCTTGATACAAAAGCCGGATATTCCAGAATCATTTGCCTTCTTCTGTACTCCACTTTCTTTGTAAGATCTCTGTCTCCGGCTATAAAAATCGTTGCCGCTGCTATAATTGAAAGCATAAGGATCATTATGCTGTTTTCGTCTGTAGCCTCTTTCCAGAAGAGTTTTATTCCTTCGACATTTGCAGGAAGCATAAATCTGTCTTTTGTCCGTGTTTCTTCCTCGGTTTTTTTGATGTTTCCTTCAATCTCCTGCTTAATGATTTCTTCATCGGTAAAGTCCCTTGGAACAACAGTGATCTCAAAATCGTTTTCCCATTCATAGTCGCGATACGTGATATTGGCAGTCAGTAAAACTCTGGATGTCTCAAAGAAAATGTCTTCATTCATTACCTTTCCGTCAGAGTGAATTACATCAATATTGTCGGATTTCCATGAAATCTCAAACGGATATCCTTTGAGCTGCGAAGGAAGCTTCAGGTCGCTTTTCACATGTCTTAAGTCTTTATTTTCCAAGAGTATTTCTTGGGACAACGCCTTTAGCATTTCTTTATACAGTTCTTCCGATTCTTTCTCTGAATATTCTTTTTCTGCGATAGAGACGTTAAAAGCTCCAAGTTTTTCTCCCTCCTCATCCATGGCCACCAGCTGCGTTTTTCTGTCACCCTTCCCATAGTCGCTTCTTATAACCTCTCCCTCGCTATTAAGAGAAGTATTTCTCCTTGAGGAAAAGCAGGACAATAGCGATAGAAGCGATCCGAGAAATACTATTATCAGAACGACACTTATTTTCTTTATGTAGTAATCACCTAGTCTTTTTTGTACATCTGCCTCTGAATCAAGCTTTTGCAGATTTTCTCTCACCCGGCGCCTTCCATGGGATTTAAGAAAAAGCCTGTTTTTTTCGACAAATCTCCTGAATATATAAGAGGCCGTCTTTAAAAAGATTTTTTCTATTCCCTCCGGTTTTCCCCCTTCGGTATCCGGTATTCTTTCGTCGAAGGATAATATCAGTAATAGTCCTATAAAAACCGGAATTACCATGTATATCACCATTAGTATTCTCATTAGTTTCTCCTGTCAGATCTCAATATCCACAATTTTCTGGGTCAGCAAATACGCAGCAATATATATGACGAGACAAACTGTCATGATGACTATCCCGAGCGGATTGCCATATAAAGCATCAAAAAACCCCGGATTGGTCAGCCCCACATAAGTCATTATTCCGAAAGGGACAACCTCCATTATCTGTGCCTCCATTCTCTTTGCGGCAATAAGGATATCAATTTCATTTTCAACATCCATTCTCTTTCCTATCAGATCTATGCATCTTTCTATGGTTTCAGTCATATTTCCGCCGCTTCTTTTGGCAACCGCAAACACAGCCGCAAATTCTTCAATGTCCTTATTATTACTGCGTCTCCCCAGTTCTCTAAGCATGACTTCTATGGTTACGCTGTTTTTTATTCCCTGTTCTATGCGCTGCAGTTCTCTGAAGATAGGTGCACTTTTCCCGTACAGAATTCTCATATCGTGTATTGCTTCCTTAAAAGAATTCTCTATGGAATATCCTGCCTTTTGAGCAGCCAAAACCGCCATCATGGCATCCTTAAACTGAATTCCGAGATCATGGTTTTCCTTTTTTATCTTTTGCTCTTTTTGAATAACAAACCATGGGATAGATAAAGGAAATATCAGAATTGATGCGATAAAACTGCCATAAAATAGTTTTCCTATCATTAGAAGAACCAGAATATTTCTACCTATAAGCGGTATATCAAAGGCTGTCACTTTTAAATCCAAGACCCGCCGCTTCCAGCTTTGATACATTTTCAAGTTCATTTTCACACCTCCATTCTCCTAATATCTTTCCTGTTTCATCCGTACCTGTTTCATAAAACTTGTACAATGTTCTTATTTCAATCTCTCCGGTCATTGGCACGGTCCTTCCTGTTAGTTCACAAACTTCAAGAACTTTCCTAGATTTATCGCGAAGTCTTCCCAGCTGCACAATGATGTCTATCCCCGATGCTATCTGCCCTCTTACAGCCGCAAGAGGAAGATCCATTCCCATAAGAAACATTGTCTCCAGACGTGAGAGCATGTCCCTTGCTGTATTTGCATGCCCCGTTGACATAGATATGTGTCCGGTATTCATAGCCTGAAGCATGTCAACACACTCATCTCCGCGGACCTCTCCTACCACTATTCTGTCAGGACGCATTCGGAGAGAGGATTTTATAAGGTCTCTGATAGTAATTGGCTTACACCCTTCTACATTTGAGTTTCTGGTCTCCATCCTGACTATGTTCGGGACATGATTTATCTGTAATTCAGCATTGTCCTCAATCGTTATCACTCTCTCGTCTTCAGGTATGCTGTCCGAAAGTGCATTTAAAAATGTTGTTTTACCGGATCCTGTCCCACCCGAAATAAAGATGTTATAGCCGGCCTTAACCAGAGTTTGCAGATATTCTGCAAGCTCTTTTTTAATTGAACCTATACTTATCAACTTATTAATTGTTATGGGATTGTCCGGGAACCTTCTGATTGTAAGGATTGGACCGTTAAGCGCCACAGGCGAAAGAACAACATTGACACGTGAACCGTTTTCAAGTCTGGCATCAACTATCGGCGATGCCTCATTTACTACTCTGTTGCATTTACTGACTATCTGTTGTATTACATCTTCAAGTTTTTGAAGAGATTCAAATTTCATTTCATGTCTGTATAATCTCCCGTTTTTCTCTATAAAAATATGGTCGACACCGTTAACCATGATCTCGGTTATCCCGGGATCATCTACCAGTAGCTGCAGAACATCAAGTTTTCTGATTGAATAAAAAAGTTCTTTTCGCAGCTGTATTTTTTCATCAAGCGAAAGCTGCTCTTTTCTGCATCCGTATATTATTCCTTTATCTATTCTCTCAAGCATTTCTTCGTCATCAACATCTCGTGAAAAATCCATGCCTTCAAGTATCTGATCACGAATCATTGTTTTAAGAGCCTCACGTTCCAAGGTTCTCACCTCCGATTCTGCTTATTCTATGTAAATTTCTCATGTCAAATTCCTCATCGGAGTGCAGCTCATTTAAAAATAATTCAATTCTCATATGTGCATTATAATCATCATTTGACAACATATAGACCTCATCACAAAGGCGAAGCATCTCAAACAGTTCTCTTACGCCCTCCGCGATATCCACTACGAGGCTGGTATATTTTCCTGTATCCTCTATCTGCTCAAAGAGCTTTTCATACTCTCTTCCGGTTATAAGTCGGCTCTGACATGCACTGGAAGAAGCCGGAACAAAATCAAGTTCTTTATCATGTCTTACTATTCTCTCCAGATAAATACCAAACTTATCGCCACCACACTCAGCAAAGTACATAAGATCCAGCAAAGTCTCGGAATATGTGTCACTCCTTATGATTTTATTAGTACAAAAGCTGTCTGTATTAATGTATAAAGCCTTTTCTTTTTCGCATAACCGCCTTGCAAAACCAATAGCCTCGCTGGTCTGATCAGTATTAGGTACCGGTGTATAAAAGCCTATTATTTTCATCTTCTTTCCGGTATCACCCTTTTTACTCTTTACAACTATTCCGGGGATGTCCAGACACATGCTGAGGATACTATCTGTGATATGCTCACTCTTTTGGTATTTATCCATGTATCTTATATCCACATCTTTTAGTCCATAGGACTTATCGCATTCCGCAAGATCCCGTTCGTTTTCCTTTAATACGATTATGTGTTGAAAACCGCTTACACTTTCTATATTGAACAGAGCCTCCGATATTAGAAGTAAAACATTCTGTGTCTCATCCCTAAAGCCTGATAAATGCTTTATATCCGTTATCTCAAAGATGTCAAATGGGATGCTGAGATTATCTCTTATAAAGCTGTCCAGTTTTTTACAATAATTCTTGTCCTTATTACATATTATTAAAATATTCTTATTCATAATTATTCATTTCCTCTTCATTATGTGCATATAAGACCACCACCGCCTGTCACAAGAAAGACACTGATCATAATAGGGACGGCAAAGTGAATGGTGCAGTTATGATCCTTTTGGATAAAAATCTTCAGCACTCCGATCACAGCAGCTATGATAAATGCAATTATTATCGAACTCACAGTTTCTCCCGTGGTAAGAAACATTGAAAGAACCGCAAAAAGTTTCAGATCTCCGCCTCCTATGCCATGAACTATATATACCGGAAGAAGAAACATAAGAGTCAGTAGCGCTTTTGCTATTGGTATAAATATAAGTTCCTGCATACCGCTGCCTGTTAAACAAAAAGCAAATTTTGCCAAACATCCCATAAGGAGCCAGCTGTTAAATATTTTATTTTTCAATATATCTGTAATTGCCGATCCGGAGACCAGGCAATACAAAATCGGAATTGTCATAATTTCGTTTCAATCCTTTCTGAAAGAGTAATAAACATGCCGGTGTAAATGCGATTGCATTAAGGATGTACGTATAATTGATTTTGGAGAAAGCGATGAACGCCCGCACCGGCATATTTATGTTTATAAAATTCTGGACAGCGTTAAATTCCTATCCATTCCGTCGCTGTCGGTGACGATATTATCACCGAAAAATCAGCGGCGCAATACCGCTTCCGGCCTGAATTTTTCCTTCGATTTTTTTCTTAAGAAAGTTTTAATTTCGCTCGTGTGACATATAAACAGCCGAACTGACATCCCTTATTTTTGTCAGTTCGGCTGTTTGATTAATATATAGTAGAAAAAAATCGCCAAAATTGAATTATTAAATTTTCTTTAATTTCTCAGGCCATATATCCCCGTGATACCAGATCTCCGCTTATACTCTCTTGTAAACGCCCTTTTCCGTATGTAAGTCCAGCATAGACTTTTGGTACATTTGTCATTAGTGCGTCTTCTCTGTCCTCTTTTTCCAGCGAAAGATATGCTTCATGAAGTTGTTCAAAGGTTCCTGTTACATGGGAAAGTCCGTCTTTACTCAGCTTTCCTATAGATCTGATAATCTGTTTCTTCTCAAACAGGTACAGAGCAAGAAGATTATTTCCCAGTTCATAGTTCACATTCAGTGAATGAATCAATTCATCAATGCAGTTCATGGCTCTGCGGAGCCCTTCAATAAAGCCTGTTTTATCATCATATTCCAGACATTCTTCCGCTTCGCTGATATAGTCGAGTACCATTTCATACAGAATTGTTATCATCTGGGTTTTATTGGCTAACGTTATTCTTCTTGTATATGCATGTTTCTTTTCTTTTGTCATAGATATTCCCTCAAAAATTCACCATAAAATTACTGGAGAAGCTGCAAAACCTGTTGAGGTCTTTCATTAGCCTGTGCAAGCATGCTGGTTCCCGCCTGGGAAAGCACCTGCTGTGTGGAATATACGGTCATTTCCTCTGCCATATCCACATCCATTATTCTGGAATAAGCTGCAGTCATATTCTCGCTGGTTACATTGATATTGCTGATTGTATGATCCAGTCTGTTCTGATACGCACCCAGCCTGCTTCGAATATCAGAAACCTTCTGAATGGCATTGCCAATATCCTCAATTAACTGATCCGCACCGGTATGTGGAGCATTTCTTCCTCTTTCATCTCCGGCTTTCATGATGTCCTCTACCTTTGTTTCGTAATCATTTTGGGCTCTTGTTCGAAGGTCATCATAATTGGCCTGTGTAATTGCAATATCCAGATCTCTTTGTGCCTCAATCGCCGCCTGATTTGCAGGATTTGCTGCTATATCAGCTGCTGCCTTATCCTGAATCTTCTGAATCTGTTCAGCCTCAGCATCGTAATAATCCTTGATTGCATCCTGCGTTTTTCTGTATTCCTCAGATATCTTTCGTGCATCATCTCTATTTATGAAATAATATGATGAGCCATCTTCTATACCTTTGGTTTCATCTATAGCTTGTTTCGTACTGTCATAATATGTCATATCGATGATTCTTTGTTTTTCAGAATATGACATATAATCATCAGCATCTAAATAGTCTACAGCATCTATAAGGTCATCTTTAAAGGTCCTGCTAACATCTGCATATTCAATTCCCAAATTGCTCAGGGTTATCTTTGGAATTCTGATGTCAAGCGTCTGACCTTCGTTAGCACCAATCTGCATAGTCATGGCACCCTTTCTTGTGAGTTCCATGTCAATGCGTTCTCCCTCCAGTTTCTTATTTGCTTTTATTTCAATCTCTCTGCCATCCCTGGTGGCAATCTTAATAAGATCGCCATCTACAGTAACGTTGGCTTCCGACATATAGGTTATTTCTTTATCTCTGCCCTGGGAAAGGGTAATCCTTGTAACATCAATCTTAACCGATTCTGCTTTGTACCCGTCTTCATCAAGAAGTGTTACCTTACCTGTCTTTTCATCATAGTCGCAGTAAAGCCCTTCGATATAATAGTTTCCGCCGTCAATCAAATCACTATAACTGTTTATTGTTATGTCGGGATCGGTATCATCGTCAACAGTAGTATAGCCTCTGAAATCAAAGGTGCCATCAAGAAGAGTCTGCCCGTTAAACTGGGTAGCCTCTGATATTCTTGTTATTTCATCCTTCAACTGTACGATTTCATCCTGGATAATATCTAGATCTGTCTGACTGTTAGTTCCGTTTGCTGCCTGAACGGCAAGCACACTCATTCTTTGAAGAATGTCGTGAACTTCATGAAGAGTACCGTCAGCGGTCTGAATCACGGATACGCCGTCTCCTGAATTGCCGCCTGCTACACCAAGGCTCTTAATCTGTGCATTCATGCGCCTTGATATTGCAAGGCCGGACGGATTGTCCTTGGCGTTTGCAATTTTTAATCCACTTGAAAGTCTCTCAATGGATTCCGCCAGCTTATTATCATTTGCAACAAGGGCATTGTTCGCAATCATTGCTGAAATATTGTAGTTAACCTGCATGATGACCTCCGATTCTGTATATTCCTATACTGCGTGTACAAAAATCTCTGCCATCCTTAGCAATGTGCGATTTTCGAAAACTCCGTTTTCCGATCCGGCTATCGCGCTTCCGGCTTCCTGTCTGCGATAGAATATTCCGATATTTGTACTATCTGTTAAAAGTTCGGGCTCTGCTTCTTTTAGCCCATCTATAAATCTTTGTCTAAGCTCTGTCATATATTCGGCCATTTCACCTGTATGCGGATATGCTGCAGCAAATGCGCCTTTTATCACGTTATCCTCAATTGTCATGGCCATTGAAATGTGTCCGTAATCTATAGTTTCAACTTCCGCTTCTACTTTTCTTCCATCAAGAGCTGTCTCTCTTAAAGTTACGTGCATGGATACGGTTCTTCCTTCCAGCTCAACCGGAATCTCAAAACTCTTCTGTCTTGCCATGTTTGTTGCTACCGTGAGTTGTTTTTGCATAAGATGAATGGTTCTGACATCTATGTATGTATCGGTTTCATTCATCAAAATATTATCCAGACTTTCCGATAGCTCAAGCATTTTCTCAACGTAAGCCTCTTCATAGTTGTCTTCATTAATGAGATCATCCAGCATTTTCTGCCTGGTTTCCTTAAATGCCAGCTTTGCAATTTTTTCTGCATGATCCCATACAGAGGTTTCCCTCCCCTTTCGTCCGGATTTAAGATTGAGATATGCCTGAACATTTTCTACATTTGCTTCAATACTATATCTTGCAAGTTCCTTAGACATTTCTTCCGATATTTGTCCGGATGCTATTTTTCTTAAGTCTGAGGCTTTTTCGCTGTAGTATTTTTCTTCTGCTTCCGTTCCTTCCGGGGTTTCTTCTGCTTCTGTCAGTTTATCTGCAAGCTCGTCCAGAAGCATTTCTTCTTTTGCCTTCGCTGCATGAAGTTTCTCAGGTTCGAGGTTGTCATAAACCACATCCGCTTTTTCACTGTAATATATAAATGCTGTTTCTATCTGTGCTGATATGGATTTTGCCAGAGTTTTCTTTCCTTCCACTCCGCCGAATTTGTCATCAACCTTGAAATCCATTCCCTTCTTTTCAGTTCTGGATGAGCGGACCGCCGATAACAAATTTTCAAGAGTCATCTCGGCTCCGGTCTCCAATACCGCGCCTATAGCGGCATTATCCGTAACTTTGAGCGTATTAAAAAGTCTGTAAATGCCAATGAAAGATTCTCTCTCCTCAGGTGTTATTTCGGCATTTTTTTCAAGTTTATAAAGAAATCTGGCGTACTTTTCTTCCTGTTTTCCCGAATTCTTATCCTGATCTGACAGCTCGCTTGATAGTTGATCGAGCGTCATTTTCAGCGGATTATGTCCATCACGTATCATGTTGAGAACCGCTCCGGGTTTTAGCTTATTAATGGTACTCATAAGCTTTTCATCCATTGCTCTGACCCGCTCAATATTCTCTTCCGACACTTCCATTCGGTTATATCCGAGTATTCTGACTACTCTTCTGTTTTCCTCATTAATTTCCTGTCCGATGTCTTTAAGCAGGTCATCAACATTTCTGAAAGCCTTTTTGATATTATCCCCGAGATCTGCTCTTACTTCGGTTCCGACAGCTTCATATGTAGCACCTGCTTTTTCATAGCGATGCTGGATTGCCTTAGCATCATCATAGATTTCACCAAGACTCTCTTTCATTGAGAGATCATGTCTTCCAATGAATGCTATTGGCAATTCTTTAAATTCGGAGATTTTTGCGTTTGTCTCTTCAAACAGATTATATTTGGAAGGATCAGTCTCTCCGAAAAGCTCCCTGCTAAGAGAATCTATTTCTTTATCCAAAGCCTCTATAACCTTTGTTATCGGCTCTGTTTCCAGATTAAATCCTTTATCAAGAAGTCTTACATTTGCTGTAACTGTCATTTTTAGCCTGACTTCCTCAAGCTGTTTTCTGGCCTCAAGTACTTGGATTTTTTTCTCCGGCAGAAGATTATCTTCGACATTAATTCTTTTTTCTTCTGTTTTCTTCGTGCCTAGACCGCTATCTTCTTCAACTGTTCTCTCAGCTTCGGATAGATTTTTTAAATTTATTTCTTTATCGTCCAGGATGGCTCTTTCAATTGCCTTAGTGCTTATCCTGTCCACTGCTTTTTCAATTCGTACAGCTTTATCAATGGTGCTTTCCTGCTCATTTATATTACCCTTGGCTGCACCGTTCTTATTTGCTATGGATATTGCTGCAGACTTTACTATTTCTTCCTGCGTCATTGGCAAAGTCAGACTTTTAAGCTCATCTACCTTTTGAAGATTTTCTTTTGTCAGCGGAATCGACTCCTCTATCATCCACTTAGCTTCTTCAAGAACGCTTTTCTTCAATGGGTCAAAACCGGCCTCTTCAATTACCTTTTTTGCCTGCTGTTCCAAGGATTGCCATTCAATTTTCTCAGCTTTTTGGCCATAATAACCCTCTGCCTCAAGTGCTATGAACATTCCGGACTTTCTGTTTTGTCCGTTTGTCGCATGCTCAGCAAGATAGATATTTTCCATGGTGGGTTCAAGTTCATTTAATGTCATAAATTTAACCGCACTATCACTAAGAGCAGTTATTTCCTTCATATTGTCATAAACTGCCATTGTATCCGAAACATTATTCTCAGTAATGGGAATGTCATTCTCCTGAAAAGAAGAGATTATATCATTGGCAAAGGATCTGCTTCCTGTTATCTTCGTAAGCTCCTCGGCAGATATAGTATCCGTATAGCCAATAACTTCTGTCCCTGACATAGCAAGTGTAGCCTTGATTTTATCGAGTATAGTCACTGTTTCTTCCGGTTTCATATCACTAAAATCAAAGCCTTCAGCAGCTGCTTTTGCAAAATCCTCTGAAGACATATTATTGGCCATTACCGACATATAATTATGACGAATAGCCGCATCTGTATTCTGCGCCTCCGTCATTATATCGTTTTGTGTTTTTCCGGCTTTAACAAGCCCTTGCTCATTGCTAAGGCTTCCTGCCAGATCAACTGCTACCGCGCCCCTTGGCTGCGTGCTTTTTACATTTGAAAGAGTAAAATTTACTCCTGCATCCATGCTCTTTCTTGTACTATCAATATCGGATTCCATTCCATTAATAGCATTTAAATTCACGTTCATATATTTCTCCGATTTCAAGAAAAAGGTGATAAACACTCTTTGTGCTTATCACCTTTTATTTCGGATTATTTTCGAATTTCTTTAAGATTCGTTATTTTGTCTTTTTTGAAGAAGTAGTCTTCTTTGTAGTTTTTACAGCCCTTTTGGCAGTAACTGCCTTATTTGCCATCTTCTTCTCAGCTGTCTTTTTAGCCGTTTCTTTTACTTCCGGATTCTGGAAAACAAATACCTCAGCTCCATATGGAGGTAGTGTCATAGTTATACTGTAATCCTTGTAATCACAAAGTCCGGGCTCTGCCTTTATACTTGCGGGAACAGAACTTCCGCAGCCGGCATATTTCTTATCAGCACTATCCAGGATGTGCTTATAATTTCCGGCAAAAGGTACTCCAACCTTATAGTCTTTTATCTCCATAGGAGTAAAGTTCAAAACAAACAGAATGTTATCTTTTCCGTTTGAAGCTCTTCTATAAAAGCTATAGATACTGTGATCTGCATCATCAGCATTAATCCACTCAAATCCGCCCCAATCGTTATCCACTTCATAAAGAGCAGGATATTTTCTGTAGATCTCCAACAGGTCTCTCACATAGTCCTTCATACCTCTGTTGAGATCTTCCTGAAGAAGAAACCAGTCGAGCTCTCTCTTTTCACTCCACTCACGCTCTTGTCCAAAATCCTGTCCCATAAAGAGGAGCTTTTTACCACTGTGGCCGAACATGAAAGTGTATCCTACACGAAGATTCGCATATTTATCAACCTTATATCCGGGCATCTTCTCAACCATTGAGCATTTAAGATGAACAACCTCATCATGAGAAAGCGGAAGAATATAATTCTCGGCATTGTTATAGCTCATCGCAAAAGTCATCATGTGATGAGCACCTTTTCTGAAATAGGGATCAAGCTTCATGTACTCGCAGAAGTCATGCATCCATCCCATATTCCATTTAAAGCTGAAGTTAAGACCATCATCCTCAACAGGCGCAGTGATCTTAGGCCATGCCGTTGACTCCTCAGCTATCATCATAACATCAGGATATGTTCCTCTGATAACACTGTTAAGATGTTTAAAGAACTCAATAGCCTCATAGTTCTTATTTCCGCCATCCTTATTTGGAACCCACTGACCATCGCGTTTACCATAGTCAAGGTAAAGCATGGATGCCACAGCATCTACTCTGAGTCCATCTACATGGAACTCTTTTATCCAGAACAGCGCATTAGCTATAAGGAAATTCTTGACCTCATTTTTACCAAGATTAAAAATCTTGGTTCCCCAATCGGGATGTTCTCCCTTTCTCGGATCGGGATCTTCATAGATGCAGGTGCCATCAAAGCATCCAAGTCCGAATTCATCCGGACAGAAATGAGCCGGAACCCAATCGAGAATAACTCCGATGTTATTCTTATGAAGTAAATTAATGAGATACATGAAATCAGTAGGCTCACCGTAACGCGAAGTCGGTGCATAATAGCCTGTTACCTGATACCCCCATGAACCGTCAAAGGGATGCTCGGCAATTCCTATGAGCTCAATATGGGTATACTTCATCTCTTTGAGATATTCTACGATACGATCGGCAAATTCCCTGTAACTGTAAAAGCCATCCTCTGTACCGTCGGGATGCTTCATCCAGGAACCAATATGGCACTCATAAATAGCAATTGGCTGTTTGTTTATGTCCTTGCCTTTTTTGCCTTCATACCACTTATCATCGCTCCATTTGAATTTTGACAGATCTGTCGTTCTTGAAGCATTGCCGGGACGAAGCTCGGCATAATTAGCATATGGATCGGCCTTGTACAGCTTTCTTCCATCCGGAGTGTGAATCAAATATTTATACAGCTCACCGGTTCCTACACCGGGAATAAAAAGCTGATAAATACCCATATTTCCTATTTTTTCCATGGGATACATGCTCTCATCCCATCCGTTGAACGACCCAATAACATGTACTGCTGCGGCATTCGGTGCCCACACAGCAAAAAACATGCCCTTTACACCATTTTCCTCAGAGACGTGTGCCCCCAGCTTTTTGTAAATGTCGTAATGCGTTCCCTGTCCGAACAGGTACTCATCCGCATCTGAAATGAAAACAGTCTGACCCATATGTTATCCCCTTTTAGAAAAAATTTATGTAAAAATATTATAGCATAATAAAATCTTTAATGAAGAAAATCCTTCTCTCTTAAGATGATCATATCTTCACTGTCAAAGCGCTTTCTGAGCATTACATCAAAGTAATGACCAATTGAATGCTTATCAGCATAGTAGATAGCATCATCAACCATTTCTTTAACTTCTGCAACTGTCACCTCATGGTCCAGTGTCTGTCGCTCTGAAATCTTTTGATGAAGGGCAAGTATTCCCAGATTATCGATAACATGCTCTTTTTCAAGTGCGTACTGCTCTGCATAAGCAACCAGAGAATCATCATCAAGTGCTTCTATGTCAACCCGGACATTGAAACATTTTTTGAGGTCCGGATATTTATCAAGCAGCCTGTCAATATCATCTCTTGTGTCTTCAATGACTAAAATATATCCCTTATTCTCACTCTGCAACTGCTTAAGAAGAGTAACTACCGTATCCTCCTTAAGATCAGCTGCTCTTCTGATAATAAGAGCACCATTGACTATCTTATCCAGAATTGAGCTGACAGAACTCTTATTCAGCTTAATCGCCGTAATCATAGCAACTTTTCCTGAGAAGTTTGAATCTGTCTGCTGTACTGCCTTTATCAGACCCTTTGCCAGATTCACGGTACCGGCGCCTTCCTCACCTGTAACTATCGCATTGTTTGTATATGCAGCCATGCTCAGGTTGTCGATTGCGCGTACTATCTGCCTTCTGGATCTCTTGTAATGAATATAAGGGCCAAAGAGTCCTTTCTCCTCAGGAGTCATTACACGTACTCTTTCTTCTATTCCTCTGTCTTCTTTTTCATCATCCTCAGCAGATTCAGGTTCATCTTGAATTTCTTTGGAAATGTTTTCTTTAGTAGTCTCTGCCTTTACGGGTACTTCTTCTTTTGTAGGCTCTTCCTCGGTTGCAGGCATTTCTTCCGACTCTTCAATGACTTCAGAAGCTTCCGGTATTTCTTCTTCAACAGGTTCTTCTTTTTTCTCGTATGTCAGTTCTTTGAGTCCTGCCTCGGCTCTCACGATCTCAGCAGATTCTATCTCTGTGGTTTCTCCAAGATCGATTTCTGCTGCCTCTTTTTCCTCGTCCTCGGACTCTTCCACCGGTTCCTCTGCTGCTTCAGGCTCTGAGACCTCTTCCTCGAGATCCTCTCCTGTAATCTGTACCATCGAAGTTGTATTCTGAAGATCATCTATGGGCGCAATCTCCTCTGAAAACGCCTCTGCAAAGGTATCCTCTTCTGAAGATGAAGCCTCTTTTTCTTTAGCAATTTCAACCTGCTCGGTTTCTTCCTGTGCAGGCTCTGATATTACCTCTTCAATAGGCTCTGTACCCTCATCTGTCACCGGCTCTTCTGTTGGGATTTCTTCAGGAATTTCTTCCTTTACAGTCTTCACAACAGGAGTAATTTCCTCATCCCCGGGTTTCAAAATTCCGGAAATTGCGGGTTCTTCCTTAGGTTTTTCCTCACCAAGTGCCGAGTTCAGAAGGTCCTTATCGAAATCTTTAAACAACTCACCTGTCTCGGACGCTGCAAGCTTCTTGACACTCTGATACTGCTTTTTCTGCTGCTCCTTCTTATATCTCTCCCAGTCACTCATGAACTCATTAATGCTGATCTGACCGGTGATCTGTTTCTCAACCTGCTTGGCATCATCAATAGCCATGCTGATCTGACCGTCATATTCCTGTGACAGCATGTTATCAAAGTGATTATTGATCTGATATCTGATATTCGGTTTTATTACCGCACCCGGAACCTCATCCTGAAGTGGCTCATCCATGAAAACAACACCTTTATACATAGTGTGATCATTCATGGTGGTCTGCGCGATATTTGCGGCAATTTCCTTATCTTTTAATTCCTCTGCTATAGGAGTCTTAGTCTGTACCGGTTCAGGAATCTGTTTCCTTACCTGCTCCATAGATTCCGTATTCCATACCTTTGTATCTGTGCTGGGTACAGGCTCAGTACTAATTTCCTCTTTTTGTTCCCCTACAGGCTCATCATTTTGTTCCACTGCAGATTCCTGCATCTGCGGAGCCTCTGTAACAGGTTCTACTGCAGCTCTCTCCTCCTGCACAGCCTCTGTGCCATATGTCTTGTCCTCATAGAAAAGCTCTGACATTGAAGGCTTCTCAATATCACCTGTAGGTTCAAACATATCTCCGGTATCAAGATTACCGGTTTCTTCCTCTTCTCTTATAACCTGCGGGCCATGCGCATCTGCAAAAAGCGCGGCATCAGGATTCTCCGTAAGTACTTCCTTCAGATTCTCAGCTATTTCCTTCTGAAGATCTACTGTGTTGTAAGTATCAACATTTACTGTCGGAACAGAAAATGGTTCATTTATCGGAGCCTCATAGATAGGCTCTTCTGCTACAGGCTCCTGAACGGGCTGCTCATATATAAGCGCTTGCTGAACAGGTGCCTCCACCGGCTGGCTCTCATAAACCGGCTGGTTGTAAAGCTGCTCTTCCTGTGTGGGCGCAGCTACATAGTTTTGCTGTGCCTGCGCCTGCAATTCCTCCTCAGATATATGCGGAAGCTCTCTCGTAGGTGCTTTTTTCCCATCAACAGCATCCATCCCCGGAACAGCCTCTTTGAACTCCGGTGCATGAATGTTTCCGCTTGTCTCTGCCTTATATTTTGCGTATACTGCCTTCTGTTCAGGAGAAAGAGGTTCATGAAGGGCTTTTAATTCAAGTGCTTTAATAACATAGCGTCCCTCTCTCATGTATAAGAAAAGCTCATCGCATTCCTCTATACATTCTGTTGTGAGGCCTACTCTATGATATAAATAAGCAAGCTCATATGCCCACTTTTCGTTATAATCATGCTTCTTATACTCCTCAAGCACAGCAATACGCTCTTCAAGACTAACTTCCTGAGCCTCGTAGAGCTTGTACTGGAGAATATATCTGGCGGTGTTCCTGGGTGCAAGTCTTACAAACTCCTTGTAATACTCAACTGCCTGAACAAATTCACCCATGGCAATAGCCAGTTCACACAGAGAATAAACTATCTCTCTCCTTGTAGGACTTCTGTCATATGCAAGGAGCAGGATATCTCTACTCTCCTCCAATCTTCTGTTTACCTTGTAAAGGTCACTGATTGCACAAAGCATACCGACACTCTTAACTCTCTTCCAGTCAATTGTGTCGGCAATCTTAACTGCATCTGCAAAACGCTGTGCTCTTATCAGCGATTTAATTTCTTCTGCCCGAATTTTATATTCTGTTTTATCCAAAATATTGTCCTCTAAAACTTTTTCATACTACATCTAGTAGAATTTTAGCATAGAGGTCTTTTGATGTCAAAAAATCACAGCTAAAAATCCGCGTATTTTCGCGGTTTTCCTCGCATTTGATTTTAAAATATGGCAAAATCTTTACTGAATTGATACAATTAATTAACAAAACCATTTGTTTCAGAGTTTTTCACTACTGAAATCCCAATATTTATGAATTCGGAGAATAAAAAAATGCCTACACTTGGATGTGCATCCGGAACAAAAGCAGTTTTAGAAAAATACAACTTAAGTATTCAAAAAAAATTCGGACAGAATTTCCTTATAGATGACTCTGTTCTGACAGGAACCGTAGAGGCTGCAGGTGTCACAAAAGATGATACTGTACTTGAAATCGGACCCGGCATCGGAACAATGACTCAGTATATTGCAGAGAACGCAGGTAAAGTCATAGCCGTAGAAATAGACAAAATGCTTATTCCCATATTGGCGGATACACTTTCTGCTTATGATAATGTCAAAGTTATCAATCAGGATATACTAAAAGTTGATATAGAAAAAATTGTTCGTGAGGAAAACAGCGGAAAGCCCATTAAGGTCGTTGCTAATCTTCCTTACTACATCACAACTCCAATTTTAATGAGACTTCTTGAGAGTGAGCTACCAATAGACAGCATTACCGTCATGGTGCAGAAAGAAGTTGCGGACAGAATGGCTGAAAAGCCAGGGTCCAAAGATTACGGAGCTTTATCCCTTGCCGTGCAATATTACACTGAGCCTTCCATGGTTCAGGTAGTTCCACCCAGCTGTTTTATCCCTCAGCCCGGCGTTGATTCCGCAGTAATTCATTTAAAATGTCACAAAAATCCTCCCGTAGAGGTCACAGACTCAAAGTTTATGTTTTCAATAATCCGAGCCGCATTTGCCCAGAGAAGAAAAACCCTCTCCAACGGTGTTGCGAACGGGAATCTTGGACTCACAAGGGAGCAGGTAGTAGCTGCTCTCGAAAAAATGGGATTAAATCCTTCGGTTCGGGGCGAAAAACTGTCTCTTTCCGAGTTTGCCGAGCTTTCGAACCTTTTGATTGGAGATAGAAATGATTTTTGAAACGCATGCACATTATGATGACGAAGCTTTCGACAGTGACAGAGATTCTCTTCTCTCATCCATGACTGAGAACGGAATCGGAACAATTGTAAATGCAACCGCATCAAAAAGAACTGTCGAGAAGTCCATTGAACTTACTAAGAAATATCCTTTTATCTACACCACAATCGGTGTTCACCCCAGTGACTGCGATGAAATGGATGAAGAAGAGCTCTCCTGGCTTGAAAGCCTGTGCTCCTATGAAAAAGCTGTCGCTGTAGGAGAAATCGGTCTTGATTATCACTATGATGAACCTTCAAGAGATATCCAGAAAAAATGGTTTGAAGCGCAGCTTGATATGGCCAAAAGGGTTAAACTCCCGGTAATAATTCACTCACGTGATGCGGCAAAAGACACCCTCGATATTATGAAAAGCATGAAAGTCGAGGAAATCGGCGGTGATATACATTGCTTCTCATATCCCGTTGAAATTGCAAAGGAATATCTGGGTATGGGATTTTATATAGGTGTCGGTGGTGTCATCACCTTTAAGAATGGAAAGAAGCTGCGTGAAGTTGTTGAATACGCCCCCATAGAGCAGATTGTCATAGAAACCGATTCGCCCTATCTTGCACCCGAACCCTATAGAGGAAAGCGCAATTCTTCCTTAAACCTTCCATTTGTTGCCGATAAGATTGCCGAAATTAAAGACTTGCCTTTGGATAAGGTTATTGAAATTACTGAATTAAATGCAAAGAAACTATATAACTTATAATTTAAAAAAGCTGCCAAAGTGACAGCTTTTTTTCTTTATTTCTTAATTATCATTTTCTCCGAATTCACTGAGTACTACACTGCCACTTTCTCTGGTAGCAGGAACATTAATGACTCTTTGATTTGAAGATCCTCTGAACCTCAGAGAAATATTTTTCAGCTCAAGTTTAAACTCACCATCCACAAGCACATCTATTATCGACAAAATCGGCTCCGTGTCTTCGCTGTGACAGCGCTTATTTTCCTCATCGGTTAACTCTTCCCATAAATAACCGGAATATACCCATATCGATTTATTGGGAAACTCCCTCCTAACCCTTTCAATAAATGGTCTAAGCACTTTCTGATTTTGAATTTCCATTGGCTCACCGCCAAGAATTGTAAGACCGTTAACATAAGCCGGTTTTAGTGATTCGATTATCTCATCCTCCACTTCTTTCGTGAAAGACTTACCGAAATTAAAATCCCAGGTTTCTTCATTAAAACAGCCCTTGCAATGATGAGTGCATCCCGAAACAAAAAGTGAGGTGCGCACACCTGTTCCGTTTGCAATATCTGTTGTTTTTATCTCTCCGTAATTCATAAATACTTTGTCCTTTAATAATTCTCAAAAAGGGGCTACCTATTGATAGCCCCTTTTAAACCCTTTTACATATATTCATCAAAGATGTAATACACGCTCTTTGATTTCCTGTGTTCTTCCCTGATTCCAGTACTGAGTTCCGATATAGCCGCATGTACGTCTTGCAACGTTCATCTTGGACTGATCGGTATTGCCACAGTTGGGGCATTTCCAGATCAGCTTGCCATCGGTATCGTTCTCAATCTGAATCTCTCCGTTATATCCACAGCACTGGCAGTAATCACTCTTTGTGTTGAGCTCTGCATACATGATGTTCTCATAAATATACTGCATCACTGCGAGGACAGCCTCGAGATTGTTGTTCATATTGGGAACCTCAACATAACTGATAGCTCCTCCGGGTGAAAGTGCCTGGAATTCTGACTCAAACTTCAGTTTTGTGAAGGCATCTATCTTCTCGGTTACATGAACGTGATAGCTGTTTGTGATATAGTTCTTGTCTGTAACACCATCAATAATTCCAAAGCGTTTCTGAAGTGCTCTTGCAAACTTATAGGTTGTGGACTCAAGGGGTGTTCCGTATAAACTGAACGAAATATTTGTTTCCTTTCTCCACTTTGCGCACTTATCATTCATAAACTGCATTACTCTGAGTGCGAAGTCTTTTCCTGCAGCATCGGTGTGAGTTACGCCCTTCATGAACTTTGTGCATTCGCAAAGTCCTGCATATCCAAGAGAAATTGTTGAATAATTGCCATATAAGAGCTTATCGATTGTCTCACCCTTCTTAAGTCTTGCAAGTGCTCCAAACTGCCAAAGGATCGGAGCTACATCGGAAGGTGTTCCAAGAAGACGGTTGTGTCTGCACATAAGAGCCTTCTTACAGAGCTCTGTACGCTCCTCCATTATCTCCCAGAACTTCTCCTCGTCTCCGCCTGATGAGCAGGCTGCATCAACAAGGTTTATGGTTACTACGCCCTGATTAAAGCGTCCGTAATACTTATGATCACCCTCGGTATAGTTCTGCGCATTGGCAATATTACCCTTGTTACACAGACCTTCGGCAAGGTCTTCACTGTCAACTGTGAGGAAGCTTCTGCATCCCATGCAGGGATAAACGTCACCGTTCTTATATTCCTTCATCTTCTTAGCGGAGATATAATCCGGAACCATTCTCTTTGCTGTACACTTGGCAGCAAGCTGTGTGAGATACCAATATGGTGTGCCCTCGTGAATATTGTCCTCATCAAGAACATAGATAAGCTTCGGGAATGCAGGAGTTATATAAACGCCT
Source organism: Butyrivibrio sp. WCD2001 (assembly GCF_000424485.1). Classification (NCBI taxonomy): domain Bacteria; kingdom Bacillati; phylum Bacillota; class Clostridia; order Lachnospirales; family Lachnospiraceae; genus Butyrivibrio; species Butyrivibrio sp. WCD2001. The sequence goes on from NZ_AUJZ01000008.1 coordinate 28,363, forward strand.
TTCTCATTCTTTACACCGACTATACGCTGTTTCAGCATCTCTTCGATAACAAGAGCAAGATCGTTTCTGAGCTGACCTTCAGGTACCTCATCAAGATACATGAATACTGTAATGAAAGGTGCCTGTCCGTTGGTGGTCATTAATGTGATTACCTGATACTGAATAACCTGAACACCGCGCTCTATCTCCTTGCGCACACGCATCTCGGCGATATCGTTTATCTGTTCATCAGTTGCATCCATACCAGCATCGATAAACTCCTGGCGAACTTCTCTTCTGAATTTCTGTCTACTTACATCAACAAACGGTACAAGGTGGGACAATGTAATACTCTGTCCGCCGTACTGAGAGCTTGCAATCTGTGCTATCGCCTGAGTTGCAATATTACATGCTGTGGAGAAGCTCTTGGGACGTTCGATCATTGTCTCGGAAATAACCGTTCCGTTCTGAAGCATATCCTCAAGGTTTACAAGGCAGCAGTTGTGCATGTGCTGAGCAAAATAGTCGGAATCATGGAAATGAATGATTCCGTCCTTGTGTGCCTTAACTACGTCATCCGGAAGAAGGAATCTGCGTGTAATGTCACGGCTGACCTCTCCTGCCATATAATCTCTCTGAACACTGTTAACTGTGGGGTTCTTGTTGGAATTCTCCTGCTTAACCTCTTCGTTATTACACTCGATAAGAGACATAATCTGCTCATCCGTTGTGTTTGACTTACGGACAAGGGCATGGCGATAACGATAAGTGATATATTTGCGGGCAACCTCAAACTTCCCGGACTCCATGAGACCATCCTCAACCATATCCTGGATTTCTTCTACGCTTGCAGCCCTGGTAAGCCTGTTACACTTATCCTCTACCTGCGCCTCTATGCTCTTAATCTGATCTTCAGACAAGCTCTGATCGGGAGTTACTTCCTTATTTGCTTTCTCAATAGCAGCCAAAATCTTGGCACCATCAAAAGTAACCTCTTTACCGCTTCTCTTAATAATCTTCACTGGCGAACCCCCTATTTAAGTACATTTATATGGAAATACCTATATTTTTAGATAAATAGTAGCCACCCGAAACTATATCTTGTGGCTACAATTAAACTATAATACATTATATAGTATAAATCAAGTAACAATTTTCCGTTATCAAAACTTCCTTACAAATTCAAGCCTGTTCAGCATTCTAAGGTATTTTGACAATCTATCGTTATCCGTAATTTCGTCTCCCGACTCATAGTATGTGGTGTTGAAGCCAACCACAATATCTTGTGGTTCATTAAAAATGATCTCTTTATCTTCATCATTTTTAACTTCTAGCCCCATAACATCACCCAAATGATTAATTGTCCCGTGGTTTCCGTCTATCAGATGAATGCTGTCCCCCAGCAGTTCTCTGTAAAGAGGTTTAAAATAATTAAAATGTGTGCATCCAAGAACCAGCGCACTGTACTTTTCATAGGAAGCATTAACTGACAAAAAGCGGTTACTGATATAATCCCTTACCTCTTCCGTGTCGAATTCTTCTCTCTCCGCATATTTCACAAGCCCCGGCATCTCAAGTAAATCAGCCTTGTGCTGCAAATCCACTCTTGAAAGAAGTCTCTCAAGCTTTTTCTCTCTTATGGTAACGGGAGTAGCCATCACAAGAATTCTTTTACTGTTGTCACGACACTCCTCAACAGCCGGCTTCACTGCAGGCTCCATTCCAAGAATTGGAAGCTTGTACTTTTCCCTTACCATGGATGCACCCACACTGGTAGCTGTGTTGCAGGCAATCACTATGGCATCGACATCTTTGCTGATGAGAAATCTTACAATCTCATCAACATAGCCTTTTATCTCTTCCTCAGACTTTGTTCCATATGGTACATGCCTTGTGTCGGCATAAAATATGTATTCCTGATCCGGAAATCTGTGATAAGCCTCATTCAATACAGAAAGGCCTCCGACACCGGAATCAAAAATTCCTATTCGCATATCATTCCTCGTTGTTGTATCATTATTAATTATGAATGAATCCTACACATTTGAACTTCAAAAATTATATGATGATCCGCATGTAAGCCCTTTTATCCAGGAGGTTTGCGAGTATTACGCATCAAAAGCCGATTACGGCGATGGCTCCGACAGAGAAGAGATTGAACCTTCAGAAATAGTGGAACCCGTATATACTCTGTTTCTTCTTCAGCGAAGGGAAACCTTGCTGGATGAGCTCTCTTATATTCATAAAAAATATCCTCATCTGTTCGCCAGTGTTGAGGGGCTTTATGAGGATATCCTTATTCACATGGACATAAGACCTCTTGAATCCGAAACAGCTGCCCGCCTGTCACTTGCTCTTAATGAAAAAGTCTCGGCCGGGGCTATCACAGAGAAAATCGAAAATCTTTGTGACAGTTATGAGGATATAGGTGAAGCACTGGATCCGTTCTACGGTTGGCTTCACGCCTTCTATTCCTGAACTGTCGCGTATTTCATGACACAAAAAAGGAGCTGATTATCATAGCTTACCTGCGCCCATTCTCCGTCATCACTAACAGCGACTCTGTCGAGTGTAGTTCCTTCCGGCACCTGAACAACGATAAAATCATCGCTGGCTGTGCTGGGAGTGTTGCGCAGATTAAGGTCTGCCGTCGTAACTATCTTATCACCTGTCTTTGTGTATCCCGCGAGTTCACCTACCTGAACCTCAGTCTGCTCTTCATCAGGATCGGGTCTTAAATATTTATCATAAACCTTAGCCTTAAATATCATTCCAATAAGAGCAAGTATAATCAGTCCTGTAACTATCGAAGAGATTCTTACAATAATAAGCGGATCAACTCCGCCCTCATTATCGTCCTCTTCACGATAATCTTTACGTACCTTTTCCCGGTGCACCTTCTCTTTTCGCACTTTTTCTTTATATATTTTCTCTTTTGGCACCTTTTCTTTTTTGACTTTTTCTTTTTTTACTCTCTCTTCTCGTACCTGCTCTTCCCGTTCCAGCTCTCTTGCCCTTTTTCTGATATATCCGGGCTTTTCTTTTGGACTCTCGGGTTCAACACTTACAGGTTCAAGGTCCTCATCATCAAGATAAAATTCAGGTGAGTCCTCAGCAAGACTCTCCCTTTCTCTATCCATTTCCGCCTGTCTTGATCTGTAGTACTCCTCCCTCTCATCAGCTGAAAGGAAATCCAGCGGATCCTGGATCTCTATATTTATCTCCTCTGTAAAGTATTCATCGTTTCTGTTTTTTCTTCTGTAATCGTTAAAATTTCTGATATTGTCCGCCATGACTTCTCCTTGGGAAATCCCTTGGTCAACATCTCCCCCTATAAATGAAAATATAAATCGGGTAGGCATCGCCTACCCGAAACTATAATAGCACATATTTGTTATAAGCAAAAATTTGATTATGATACAACCTTATCAATCATACTCTGAAGCTTAGCTTTACTCTGAGCTCCAACCGCCTGATCCACAAGTTCTCCGTCCTTAATAAATGCAAACATCGGGATAGACATAACGCCATATTTCTGAGCAATCTCAGGCTGCTCATCCACGTTTATCTTTCCAACCTTGAGCTCTCCGTCATATTCTTTAGCAAACTCATCGATCATGGGTGCCATCATCTTGCACGGGCCACACCAGTCAGCCATAAAGTCGATAAGAACCGGAAGCTTACTGTTGAGAACTTCTTCCTCAAAGTTGTCTGTTGTAAATGTGTACTCAGCCATCGTCCACCTCTTTCCGCGATATTGTGGTATCGCTTTGCATAAATTAATGTAACAACCCTAGCGCTTAATAATATATTTGAAGATCGGATTCCCTTTAGCGGAAAACTTCTCCTCATATTCTGTCATTATATTGCCGTCGTTCATTACGGCATCATTATGAAGATCATAGGTCACAGCTTCGGCATGCCAGCCAGCCGTGTTCAGTTCCATCAAAGAAAAATCAAAAAGGTCTCTGTTGTCTGTTTTGAATTCCAATTGTCCGTCTTTTTTAAGAATGCGGTCATAACGCCGCAGGAAAGTGCTGGAGGTCAATCGTCTCTGAGCATGTCTCTCCTTGGGCCAGGGATCCGAGAAATTGAGATAAATTCTGTCTACCTCACCTTCCTCAAATACCTCATTAATGATCTCAGCTTCCATTCTTATGAATCTAACATTGGTAAGCTCAAGTTCAGTCTGCTTTTGTACTGCTCTTAGAAGTACACTGGAATATTTTTCTATTCCTACATAATTTATATCAGGATTGGCTGCTGCCATATCCATTATGAAGCGTCCCTTTCCCGTTCCGACTTCTATCCTTACGGGATTATCGTTTCCGAACACTTCTTTCCATTTTCCCTTATGCTCCTCCGGATTATCTATTGTGAAGGGGCTCTCTGCAATCCTTTCTCTGGATCCTGCTACATTTCTAAGCCGCATAAATTAAATTCTACCTTTCAATATAATAATTATAATACCAAATGCTACATATTGAAAAGTTTTTGCAGCTTCATCTTTGGTTTTATCCACTTTTAGTGTATCATAGATTAGCAGACTGTCGCTACAAGGAGTTTTATGAATTACAAAGGTTTTATAAATAAACTTAATATAATCATTTCCATGGTTCTTATATCTGTTCTGCTTACTCAGACCGGGTCTTTTTGCCATGCGGAGACAGACCTTGAGGCTGCGCAGAATGCACGAAAAGAGTTGCCCATACAAAGTAATGACACTCCGGGATGGCCTGCTGGTCCGCAAATAGGTGCAGAGGCTGCAATTCTGATGGATGCCAACACCGGGACAATTCTTTATGCAAAGAACATTCATGAAGAGCTCTACCCTGCAAGCACCACAAAGATAATGACTTGTCTTCTTGCGGTTGAAAATGCAGGACTTAACGACAGAGTTGATTTTTCCTATGAAGCTATACACTCCGTCCCCGCCGACGGTTCAAAAATCGGCATGGATGCAGGTGAATATCTGTCACTTGAAGAATGCCTTTACGGAATCATGGTTGGTAGTGCAAACGAAGTTGCAAATGCCGTTGCGGAGCATGTAAGCGGATCCATTGACGGCTTCATCGATCTTATGAATGAAAAAGCCGCTTCATTGGGATGCACAAATACTCACTTCTCAAATACTAACGGTCTTCAGGCTTCCGATCACTATACAAGCGCATATGATCTTGCTTTAATCTCCTCTGAGTTTTTCTCAAATGAGCTCCTCTGCAGAGTCGGTAATACGCCAAGATATCACTTTGAGCCAAGCGCCGGACAACCCGATGATTTTTATCTTAATAATAAACATAAACTGATATCCGGTGAAATGTCTTATCCTGGCATCATCGGCGGCAAAACCGGTTATACCGATCTGGCAAGAGAAACTCTTGTCACCTGTGCAGAGCGCGGTGGCATGAAGCTTGTCTGTGTCGTTTTTATGGAGGAATCTCCCTCACAGTTTACGGATACGGTAACTTTATTTGACTATGGTTTCAACAATTTTATAACAGTAAATATTAAAAGTGAAGAAAGCGGATATATCCCGAGGGATAACGCCTTTTTCTCATCCGGAAACGATATTTTCAAAGCCCCCACTTCTGTTCTTGAGTTTGGAAAATCGGATTATGTGATCCTTCCTGTTAATTCCTCACTCTCGGATGCCACATCAACAGTATCCTATGATAATGAAGATGGTTCATCAAATGTGATAGCCACCATTAATTACTCATTTAACGATGTACCTATAGGTTCCGGACATATTCTCGTCTCTCAGGCATCATCCTCTCAGGCAGCTTCTGAAGACAGAGACATTAAAACCATATATTTAAACATGAAACAGATCATTACATATTTTGCCTTTGCCGGCTTTTCACTAATTCTTCTTATCTATATATCTTCGCTAATCAGCACTTATAGCTTTGGTGGAAGCAGAGAAGATCGTAAAAGACTTAACAGAAGAAAACGTGAAGCAAGGAAAAGAAGCGGTCCGAAATTATGAGTTTTTCTTATGGTCCGAAAGCCTGTTGAAGCTTTTCTTTTCGGATTTTGCCTTCATTTCCAGCATTTCTTTATCTGTAATAAATTTAAGAGTCTTAACCGCATAATACTTCTGGCTTTCCGCCTTTTTAACACGGACTTTAGCTCTCATATATCCATGCTCTTTGCAAAGCGATACGCTGTAAAAGTGTTTTCCGTTATTGGAAAACCATTTCACCTTCCGCTTTATGGGCTTATTACAGATATAACACTTTGTCCCCATTACTTCGGGATCTGATAACAGTTCTTCCCTCGTCCTGAATTCTCTTGAAATATATTTTGCATAATGCTCAAAGATTATATGAACTTCCTGGTCTTTGGTCTTGGGAGTCACATAATTATCAAATGAGTAGTTATAAAAGACCTTGCGACTCAGCTCACAGAATATTCTGGCTGTATAATCCGCATCCGACAAAGCTCTGTGGAAGGCCCCGTCCTTTTCCATTCCGAGGCTGTCTGTAGCATGCTCCAACGACCTTCGCATTTTTCCGTCTTCATACTGGATGCTGAAAAGCTTCTGAACATCATAGAACGGAAGCGGTCTGTCTGAAAGTAGCGGGAGATCGTAAAAATCCATATTGCGCTGAAGCTCAGTAAGATCAAGAGGTCCCCAGGTACAAAATGTCGGTTCCTCACCGCACCACTCCAGGAATTCGGTAATAACAGTAACGAAATCATCACCCTTCTGAAGATCCTCCATTGATATATGGATAAGATCTTCTGTTATCTTATGCATCTTTTTATATACCTGCGGTCTTATGAGTCTGCTGAATTCACCTGTCCTGTTCATATTTTCATCGATACGAACCGCACCGATCTCAATAATCTCAAAGGGCAGGGATTTGCCGTTTCGCTCTTTTACTGTTTTCCCCTGATTCCACTCAAGGTCGAAGACAATGTAATTACCCATTCTTTACCTAAATCCTCATCAGCATTAATACTCTTTGGCAGGTGTCCAGTGTTCCTGACCATACATATCAGTGAATTTGAAGGTTACGAGAACTTTTCCATCTCCCACGGAAGTGTTTGCAATGTGCAAATCCTTCATATCACCTTCAATAGTCAGGGTCTCTCCAAGATGATATTTATCCTGGAATACCTGATCATAATCATAAAAGTCACAAAGGAAATCTATTGTATCGCCTTTTACAAGTTCAGTGAGGTTCTTTGCTACAGTCTCAGTCTCTCCTTCGACATAGTCATAATTTACACCTGCAATATAGCCATCCTCGTTTTCAGAATCAAATACAAGAATAAGATTTGCCCTTACTCCGTTTACCTCACAGGGAACCCTTCCTGTTATAGCGTAGTTGTCTGAATCCCCCTGGGTATCCAGACGATAGTATGCAACCGGATGACCATCTATGGAAATCCAGGTTCTGTCTGAAGGAGCTACGGGATTTCCGTCTGCATCAATGTCGTAGGAATTATCAAGTCCGAGATCAATATATCCTGTGCCATCGTCATAGAACATATTTACATCAAGGTCTGAAACAAGCTCCCACTGCTCCGCGGACATCTGGATTACCGATTCCCCATCTGCATTTTCAGTCCACATGAGATTGTCTAAGTCAAAGCGATTCTCTGCAACATACTCAGCCATAGTCTCAACGTCAAGTCCTCTTCCAAAGAATGAGGAGTTGGATGCATCAAGCCCCGATACACCTGAAACACCATCTGACATCATGGCTCCGAATAATTGGATAAGCACATCTGCGCTGGAAACACTCTGTCCCTGACCGCTCACATCACCGAAAAGACTTCCTGCAGGAGAAGTTGTTCCGCCTGCTGCAACCTGACCGGCAACCTCCATGGATGCTGCCTTCTGAATACAATCAGCATAGCTGCTGTCCATTCCGATGGCTTCGTAGGTGTTGACCATGTTGTCCACCTTCGAAGTCTTTTTATAAGGAAAATAAATCGACAGTCCATAAGCATTTGTCATGCTCTGACTGGTTCTGTTGTACTTTACGCACCCTTTAAGTGCCTCGGCAAGCTCTTTTGACTCTTCCGTACCCATGTTTGTTGCAAGATGAATGAGATCCACCTGATCTATTCTTGAGGAAGCAGCAAATTCTCTGGCCTCGGATCTCGCATTTGAAACAAGCTTATATTCCTTATTGGATATTTTTTCCGACGTTTCTGTCGCAAAATCCTTTAACTCTCCGGGCACAGTATTCTGAAGCTCGGCGAGGTCAATCAGCGAAAGTGTCGTCTTCTGGCCTCTGCAGGTTTTTGCACATTCATCAGTGTAAGAATCAATTATAAGTTTAGCCAGCTCAGGAGTTTCCATTGAAGGATTTTTGGAGTATTCATTTAACCAGGGTGTGTAAAACCAGCCAACACCGGGTTCTGTCTCCTCTGAGGCAATCATGTAATCCGCATAATTGGATGCAACAAGAGCCGTCTCAACTGTTGCCATAAGGCAGGCATCAAATCCGATAAAGTCATAGGTTATTCCGCTGTCCTTAAGGGCCTTGTTAATCTGAGACAAATCCATTGAGCCGTTTCGTGCGAATTTTTCATCATAACCGTAACCGCTGACCGAGCCGCCGCCGTGATCCCAGAAAATAAGATCATATCTGTCAGCTTTAAAGTTTTCGCTCGCCCATTTTACAAAATAAGTCAGATTAGCAGGATCTGTCATAGGCTTCTCGCCAAGGCCATCCTGCAAAAGAGCAAGTCCTCCCTTTTTAACCTGATATATCTGATTGGTTCTGCTGGAAATAAGGTTGTTCTGCCAGTTCTTACAACCACCCGTATAAACAATAATATTAATGTTATCGGAAAGATCCGCGCCCATCATTTCCTGAAGATCCTTCGTCGCCATAGCGCTTCTGGACTCAAGATCTGTTCCGCACATATACACCATAATTGTGGTGGTGTCTGTTCCGTCGCCCTTTAAAACGGTTCTCTTATCTCTGGAACCATCAGCGACATCTTTGTTCAGATTACCTGTATTGGGAGTTTCACTCCACTGGCTGCTTGCCTGACCGTAATATCCCGTGCCTCCGCCAAGAAGTGTTCCCAAAAGAGAACCCATCTGTGAGCTACCGGCACTGTTACTGCCACTCTGTGCAGATGTAGTGTCATTTTGCTGCGTTGTATTCTGTGTTCCCGAAGTAGTAGTTGTTGTCTGCGGGGTAGAATTAGTCTGTGACTGCGTATTCGTATAAGCAGTCTCGTTTCCTCCGGAAAATCCTCCCATGAGACTTCCGATACCGCCACCGCCTCCAAGAAGTAATATCGCCAGTATAATTATTATGGAAAGAGGACTTCTGCCACCTCCGCTTCTCTGAGGTCCGCCTCCTCCTGTTGTTCCGGATCCGCCACCTTTTCCCGAATAACCGTCAGATGATCCTACGGGTCCTCCTCCGAGTCCGTCACCTCTCTTATAGACTCCGGTTCCCCCTTCTTCAATGTTTTTCTTTCTCCTGATCGGTTGATCCGCCATAACTTTTTCCACCTTTCCTCTTGCTTACTCTATTACATAGATTTTTTTGCCAAAACTGTCGGCAATATATAATCTTCCCCCTTGCATGCACATTCCCACCGGAGATACCAGTTCTGCATCAGGTATTTTTTCATCCTTTACTTCCACTGTTGTCACCTGACCATCACTGATTCTTCTTACTGCGCCGTTTACCGTATCAGCAACGAAAACAGTACCGTCATTTGCAACCGCAACAGCCTTGGGTGAAGAAAAAGTCGCTGCAGATGCATCCCCGTCCGTAAATCCCTCGGTTCCACTTCCGGCTACAACCTCTATATCCCCGGAGGATTTTTTTGAAGAAGCATCCGATACGTTAACTCTTAAAATTCTGTTATTCCCGGTCTCAGCAATATAGAGAAATCCGGAATTATATCCAAGTCCCATGGGACAGTTAAGATCATCAAGAAGAGTTATGATGTCTCCTCCTGATGTTATCATCTTGATACTATTGGCATGTGTATCTGAAACAAAGAGGTTTCCGTTCTCATCTGATGCCATGCCTGTCGGGAACTCAAAACTCTCCGAATCACCGGATGAATTCAGCACAGTTTCGACTTTATCTGCGCTTACTATACGAATAACTCCGTTGTCTGTATCCGATACAGCTATTCCGGCTCCATAAGCACTCACATCCCAGGGCAGTTTAAAAAGAGCCTGCGCAGGATCTGCATCATTATAGCCTCCCTGCGGTTTGTCATACGCATCTTTCTCACTGTCGGCACCGGCAAATATTTCTGCTCCGCTCTCAGTAACCTTCCATACACACTTTGAGTAGGAGTCCGTTACATAGAGGGCGTCTTCAAACACGCACATTCCGCCGGGTTCAACGGTATCCGGAAGAGCATCAAGATTAAAATCTATGCTATTTTCATTTTGAATCCCAACTACTTTTTCCGAGGAATCAGATGAAGTTTCTTCAATATAAGCTTCCTCTGTCTCCTCAGCACTCTCTTCCTGTGCGGCTTTTTCCTGTTTTTCCTTAAAAAGGCCGCAGGCCACCATGGACACGGTAAATGTTGTTACCAAAAGTACAAGAAAAACGATTACCCACTTAAATCCTTTTTTCTTTTTTTTGTTCATAAGACTCCCCCACAAGAATCTATAATCACTACTATTATGAGTATATCACAAATAATGCCTATTTCCGCTGTACTACGGCATCTATTTCTTTAAGCTCATAATCCTTTATCCTTATTCCGTCAAAGGTGTGCTCTATAGTAAAATATGCCTCTCCTCCAAGTCTGGTAGCTTCATCCTGTTTCTGATCTGCACGGAAGTTCCCAAGAGAATAGTACACAAGCGTCTCACCGCCATCCTCTCTTTCAAGTGTCTGAACGTATTGAAGTACGTGAGGATGTGTTCCTATTACCACATCTACTCCCGCATCACACAGGAGATAGGCAAATTCTCTCTGGTCATCACTTATACTTTTTGTGTATTCATCTCCCCAGTGAGCATAGACAACGATAAAATCCGCTTCTTTTTTCGCATCTTGTATATCGTTTACACACTGTTCCTTTTCCTTTTCTGTCTTCGGAATGTAATGGACAGCGTAGGGATACTTTTCGGACATATCCATCCCGTTTGTTCCGTAGGTATAACTGAAAAGAGCAATCCGTATACCGTTTTTACTTATTATTTCGTACGGTCTGTATGCCTTGTCGCTGCTTCCCTGTATTCCAATGCAGGTTATGTCATTATTTTTATAAAATGAAGTCGTTACATCTATGCCGTAAATTCCCTTATCAAGAGCATGATTATTCCCGCATACCGCAATATCAAAGCCCGCATTTTTTATGGCTTCTCCAACCTCTATCGGAGATCCAAACTGCGGATATCCGGAAACAGCGGAGGGCTTATCCACCAGTATGGTCTCCGCTTGAATTGAAGCTATGTCGGCAGATTCTATCTCCTTTATAAAAGGCTCATAGAGAAAGCTGAAATCGCCGTGCTTATTGGTATACGCGTACTCATAAAGACTCTTATGGATAATGTTGTCTCCGAAAGCCGCGAATTTCACCTCATTATCGATGTTCTTAAGGCCAAACGAGCTCCATATCCATAGAGTATTATCATTATTTCTGTCTTCTGTGAGGATTATCGCTTCATCTCTCTCAAGCAGTTTCATTCTGGTCACAAGTCTGCCTATATCCGATGCAAACCACTTGGAATCTATATCTCCGTCTTCCGAGATATCATATATGAAAATATGCTGAGAATAACTGATCTCATCCCCTGTAACCCAGAAGGGTTTTTCATTTCCGTAGCGTCCTCTCTTCCATAAAAGAAGAATCAGTTCCTCGTCACCGTTTCTGTCTATATCAGTAATAAAGGCATCCTGAATCTTTAATTCCTTTTTGTTTGTCCATAAAAGATTTCCGTCTCTGTCAGTCAGTGTAACCTTTTTTCTTTTTAGGTGACATTCGATTCCGGCATCTGACGTAAATTCCTTTTCCTGCCAGGAAACCCACGAGGGTAAGAGCAGCGCCCAATATATGCAGCAAATGGCTGCCGCTATTACAAGCAGCAGCCACACTGATTTTTTTGAACTCAAAATTTTTTTCATCTCTTCACGCGATAACTCATAGTCCACTGCGGTTTGTCAGGTGTGGATTCCGCTTCAACCCAGTTCCAATCATCATCCAGATATCCGCCGTTAAGTCTTCCTCTCCACTCGGAGTCTGTCATTCTTTCTGATATCGGTACCTCAAATTGGTAGAAGCTGTATACGCTGCCTCGTCCAACATGGAGTTTGCCGTCAATAGGAAATACTACATATATACGGTCAGCTCCGCCGGTACCTACTTCGAGAACCGATCCGTTGGGATCAGTTGCGATATCAGCAACAATAGGACATGGTGCCTGGTAACTGTATGCAAGTCCCTCCACCGTATCTTTATTTACTTCAACCCAGAAATGCTCAAGGTTACCACCGTAGCATCTGATAAATTCGTAGTCCTCATCACTAAGGGATTCATTTTTCAGCTCTTTTTCGGAAATATCAAGAAGCTTTTTAGCCATATCGGAAAGCAGATCAAGATCTTTTTCTGCGGAAGACTCAAGCATTCCCATATTTTTCAGTCCCTCTTTTGTTTTGTTTGAGAGGAATAAAAATCTGCTGTAGACAACGGGTTCAGGATCTACATAGCCCCTGTCGTCCGGAATGTCCTCATCATCCTCACCGCCGCCCATCTCTGCCATTATCTGCTTGGCATACAGAATGGTATCGTGCTTAAGCTCGGCATATGAACCTGCGAAGGTTTCCAGGTCTTTCTTTTCCCATTCGTCTGACAGCATGTATGAAGGATATCCTTCAGGCTTTTTCTCGAACAACGGTCTCAGCGTATTGAGCCATCCGGAATAAAGGCTTGCGTTCCAGAGCTCATTGTTGTCACCACTAAAGAAACCTTTAAGGACAGTGAGATTGTCGGTGTAATTCTTATAATCCGTTGCTCCATTCTCATCAAGAATTGAATAAGCAGTATCAGAACCAAGGACTGCTGCCGTATCAAGCGTATCCGGAAGATATCTGTTATCTCCGTTACTGTTTTCCTGGACATTTCGATATACAAGGCGCTGCATTATTGAAGCATCTATGGTAAATCTCTGTCCCATAAATCTGAAGGAAGGTATAACAACCTCTTCATCTTCGTAAACGGGAACCGAATTAATCTGCGGAGGATCCAGTTTCTCTGCTGCCTTTACGACTTTATCCAATGATGAACTATCGGAAGATAAATCTGCTGCTGCCGGCATTTTTCCATAGCAGGTCTTTACAAGATCAGCAAAAACGTTATATCCCGGATCATCGGAAGCTCCTGCAAAGAAGCTTGTTACACTGTAGATATCAGCCCATTCCTCAGGCTTTTCATCTATCGCCATAGTCATGAGTACTGCGCTCTTAACTCTCTCTTCGGATTCAAGCTCAAACGGAATACGTCCATACCACATCATGGCTCTGAAGTATTTCTCCAGAATTTCATCTCCTTCGTAGTAACCCCTTACCTTGTACTGAGAATAATCCTCGTTAAGTTCAGTGAGTCCGCATACACTAATGCCGTCAGCCGACATGATTTTGTCATACTCAGCGCTTACAAGGTCTTCAAAATTCTTATCATTTATCGGAGCTTTATTATTCCCACCCTGAAGAAGGGATCCTATATAGAAAAAGGCGAGATTATTAAATGCTGCTTTTTCCCAGTCTGTTCCCTTTAATTCTTCATATTGTTTTTGAGTAATTTCAAGCATATTGTCAGTAAGGCTCATTAGCTTATCCGACAAAAACTTCTTTTCCGTATTTTTCATAAGGAATGCAAAATACAGGTGATAAGTATGCATCAGTGAATCCACTGTTACAAAGCTTGGGAAATAGTCGTAACGATTATCTTCATAAACATCAAAGAATTCATCTTCATTGCTTTCTGTCACAGCAAAAGAATTCTTTATCAGCATGTTTCTGAAATCCGTTACATTATTGTATTCGTCCTCATACTCAGTCTCAAAGAGTCCTGCAAAGCGTTTATGATATTCTACATTTGAAAAATCTTCTGCCACGGAATATGCAGGGATGGACGGAACAAGGTTCTCGTCGTAATAGATTTCTTCCTTGTCTCCAAGCAGAGACAAATTGATGACATCATAATCAGATCCGCCTTCATCTTCCTGCGAATCTGTGGTTTCATCAGTCGTTTCTTCCGGCTCCTCATTTTTCACAGAAGCATCATCGTCGCTGCTCTCGGTTTTTTCATCAACAGCAGCCTCTGTTGTATCTTCTGAGTCCTTTGCTTTATCACCAAGATCAGTCTGGTCACTCACACTATTTCCCGGAGTGGTGCTACCCGCGCATCCTGATAAGACCATAGATAACGTCAATAATATAGTAACAACCTTTTTCTTCATACTAAAACCCTCATTAAAAAACTGTATTGCGTTTTTGTTGCAACTATAAAAAGTATATCACATATTAAACAAATAGAAAAAACTGCTCAATTCATGCAACGGTGCAATTTTCATTTACTATCTTCGGAAATTCTTCCCAAAGTTATTCCAGAAAAAACTGTATTCTTCATTTCTTGCAAAAACGAAGGCGTAATGAGAATTTCGTCTTGCCTGCTTCAAACAATTCAGATAGTCTTGCTGATATGGCACAGAAAAAACATGATTTTCATATAATACTATGAGCGGAAGATCAGAAAAGTCCTCTGCTCTTGAATATATCTGCTCATCATTTTCTGTGCCGATGAGCCTTAATGGAATTCTGACAAGCTCAGACATAAAATACTCTGAGTAATCGGGAGCATCTTTATCCATTGAGCTCAGATACATACGCACCCATTCTTCTCCAAGTCCCTGTGATGCGTAATTCTCTGCTGAGGTGATGGTGGGCGAAAACATCGGAAGATTCACTTTCTTTCCGTATACCAGCTTTTTGATGGTTTCAGGTGAAAGATAGAATTCTTCTGCTATTTCCATGATAGAGTGTCCCGCAGAGTAGCGATTGCAGATCATGGCATTTCGCTTATTGAGTCTTTCTCTATAGCCGGATGCTTCGCCCCATCCCTTAGCGGATTCTTTCTTAGGAATATATATCACTTTCCCGCCCGCATACTTTTGAACTTCCTCTAATAGTTTTTCAGGCAAAATGTTTTTGGCATTTTCGTATTTCATACAAGCTTATTCATTCTTTCTTCAAGAGCATTTATGGATTTTACGATTGAATTGCAGGATTCAAGGTCATCTATTGAAGCATGCCATCTGAGTGTAACAATTCCTTTGTAATAAGCCATGCACAAGAAACGCTCTTTGAAATTCTCAATTTTAATATTCTTTTTCTTTGCATATTCATAGAGCTTTTCCGGAACCAGAAGATATGGCTTATTGAGATCAAGGATTACAAAATCCATCAGATAATCCATTATTCCGGCTCTTCCCCAGTCAGCGCAGTAGGTCTTTCCGTCTTCTCCAACGATCATATTGCAGAAGAATGTGTTGTTGTTGGCAAGAAATCTCTGACCTTCGCAAAACGGCGCATACTTAAGAGCTTTTGATGCAATCTCGTTGTAATAATCTTCCTCAAGGAAGGTGGTTCCGAACATTTCCTTCCAGTTCTTCCAATAACCTTCCTCAGGATCACCGAGCATATCATCACGGATGAAAGCTTCAAGACTCTCAAATGGAGCTCTGTTGTTCTCATCAAACTCTCCGTAGCCTTCTACAGAAGATACATCGGTAGCTGCAATCTCAAAGATCATGTCGAAAAAGTTTTCATAACTCTTCTCAAATTCTTCAGGAGAAAGTTCACTTGCGCTTCTGCCCTTAGGGCTCATCTCTAATTTTTCCTTAGTAAGGTTTCTTATAAAAATATCTCTGTTCATGTTTTTGTCCTCATCTATTTGTCTTATGTAATGTTTACTTTGTCTTTTGTATCAGCGCTTTTACAATTATGATGATATCAGCGTCTGTCCTGTAATCAAATAGAGAGAACCGTTATAACAGAACTATACCTAAATTACTCTTTTTTTTATTGCGATAGCTGTGAACTCACCGGGAAGCATATCATTCTCCCAGGACGGGTGTTCATCAAATCTTTCCAAAGTAAAGCCATTTCCTATTATGGAGTTGATGATCTCACTAATTGTGTACTTTCGATACTGACATTTGGGAATCTGCTTACGGATTTCTTCTTCATAAAATCTGGCATGTGCCATCTCACCCTCAAAAATATCTGTAGAAAAATAGCTCATGGTAGGCTGCTGCAGACCAAGCGCATCTGAAATCTTTGTAAATGGGTGGAAATCACTGCAAATCATTTTTCCATTTGGTTTTAAAAGCTTGTTCATCACTTTCATAAAGGCATCTATATCATGGAAGTAGTGCAAAATTCCGCCTTCCATGAATACCACATCAAAAAAGCCTTCATATTTGCTCATGTCAATTTCCATGATGTCGCAGACTTCATATCCAATTGTGGTACCTGCTGCCTTGGCTGTTTCCATTGCATATTTCTTATTGGCTTCAGAAATATCAAAAACAGTTACCTCTGCTCCAAGAAGTGCCAGCGGAACGGCCTTCTTACCGCATGATCCGCATATATTGGCAACCTTAATTCCCTCATATGAATCAAAATAGTTTGCATAATGTTTAAGCATCTTTCCGGGATTTTCCTTATCCTTAGCTGCTCTCTCTTCCGGTGTCCCCGCATTTCTTACCCAGAAATCATATGCATCAAACTCCCAGGCTTTCTTGTGTTGTAAGCTATACTCTTCCAAATCATTCACCCCTTTTTTATCTTTTCCCATAATTTATTTTTCTGTTCTATACCGAACTTCAAAATCTTCCATAATGAATCGACCGCATAAGGCCCATAAACCTGCATATATGAAATATGCATCTGCTCAGCACCTTTAAATATCAAATCAAACTCTTCTCTTGATATTTCTTCCGTGCCGAAATACCCTCTCAAAAAACTCCTCGCCAAATCAAATCTGTAAGTCATCTCTTCTGTATCGTGGTTGAAATCCACAAACTGCATTATAAATGGCCAACCCAAATCTAAGTACCTGCTACCAATTCCCATGATCTTTAATATAATAATTTCCATCCTTCGCGGCAAAAATTCCTGGCGCCATACCATTTTCATTGCCCAGATATAGGTGCGCTGAAGTATTACTCTTTATCGTACTCTCAAGTACTGAGTCAGGTAAGCCTTTCAGTAGATAATCCTGAGTCTCTGTTTTGATTTTAAACATCAGCCTTGCAGATTCTTCATTGAACCTCTCTCCTATTTCAGGATTATCCAAATCCCAATGACACTGAACTATTTCAAGGATAGTCTCATCACTAATATTTATCATTATTTTTCTCCGGTTACAAATCAAACAGGCTCATCTGCTTATACTTATCCGGCATCTCCTGTATAAATTCAAAACACTCTTTTGGTGTTGAAAGGATATTATTTTCCTTACAAATATTCCGAAACAGCGTTTTCAACTCTTTTGAATTAGGACTTGGAAGTTCATATGCATTACCATATCGCTTTATGTATTTCTCTTTTATCCCGGGAAAATTCTTATCAAGCGCAGCATAATAGTACTCCCTGTCGCCTTCCCTGAGAGTAAGACCCATTCCAAAATCGATGATGCCCTTTACTCCTGTCCTAACGCATTCATTCAGAATAGCTTCTATGTTTTCTTTTGTATCATTGATAAACGGAAGTATTGGTGTCAGCCATACAACTGTAGGAATGCCTCGTTCACGCATCATTTCCAAGACCTCTATACGACGTTTTGTGTTGCAGACATTTGGCTCAAGAATTTTACACAACTCATCATCATAGGTTGTAAGTGTAATTTGGACTACACATTTTGCACTGCGATTTATTTCTGAAAGAAGGTCAATATCCCGAAGTATTAAATCTGATTTTGTCTGAACTGCTGCCCCAAAACCATTCTCCAAAATAATTTCAAGGCATCGCCTCGTTAGCAGAAGTTCCTTCTCACAATGCATATAAGGATCCGACATCGCCCCTGTCCCAATCATGCACTTTTTTCTTTTTGACCTTAGTGCCTGTTCAAGGAGCTCGGGTGCATTCTGCTTTACCTCAATATCCTCAAAAGGATGTGTGAACTGATAGCATTTACTCCTGCTGTCACAATAAATACAACCGTGGGTACATCCACGGTATATATTCATCCCAAAGTATCCATTTTTTCCGGATAAAATGCCTTTCGCATCAGTAAAATGCATCTCTTCACCTTCTCCTTTCGCAGAGTGTATTCTGCAAATGTCTTCATTACCCACCAGAACTCATTGCAGGTATTTACGAATTCATCTTCCGTGGGAATGCCTTGGAATATAGTCTGAGTTTCCTTAAGGCGTTCTATGTCAGGCAAAATATTTTCTTTATCCAGAATCTTTTGATATGTATCCCCTATCCATACATTTTCATACTCATTTTCTCTGTTAAACCTTCTAATGAACGTTTCTTTGTCCATAGCATTTATAACGAGAGTGATTCCATCTGCTAACACCATCAAATGAGCCTTTGTATTATCGAACATCTCCGAATAATTCTTATCCCCTCTGTATAATAAAACTCGTTTTCCAAAGCAAGTCTCGAAGATGCTATCATCATCGTATTTTTCAATGTCATCCACAATAAAGCAGAACTGATAAGAATACAAATACTCCCTGACAGGAAGCAACTCTGTTCTGATTACTGCTCTGACTGCATCATCATTTTTTGCCACATCTAACACTATATCTATTATTTCTTTTTCTGTTCTCATGAATATGTCTTTCTGCTTGAATCTACTAATTTTGTCACCCGGCAAGTATAGCTACTGCTTTTTCGACATCCATTACAGTAAGTCCTACCTCTGCATCCGTCTTAACCTGATGTTTTTCTATTTCAATATTATTTAACGCGAGATCATCCAGCACTACCCAATTATCATATGAATTCTCTTCTAACCACAGCAGTATTTCATCAGCCTTAACCATACTGAATTTCTTAGTCTTTCTTATCTCTTCCGTAGTTAAGTCCGGTGTAATTCCTGCAATCCTAATGCCTTCGCTCTTCATTGTATCAGCAAAAAACGCAGCTTCCGGCCTAAGTGGTTTCATTGATTTGTCAAACCAAAATCTCCAGCCTGAGTGGAGAATTATCTTAGCACCAGTCCTTTTCACAAGGCTTCCCAATAGCCTTACCTTTTCAATATCTACGTATTTGCCCTCACTTATTTCTCGCTGATGCTCATTGTCCCAGAACTTTGAATTCAGAACTCCATCAACGTCAAGAAATATTACATTACTCATAATTATCCTGTCTGCCCTTAAAAAGTTTTATCGCATTTTCCCCTCAAGACTCTAATTGCAAATAATCTCTGCACTTATCAAAATGCATTCCGGAACAATTATTTACTCTGGCTATTACATCATCCACTTCATCTATTCTATACCATTTATGGTCATCCACCTCGACAGATTCAGCAAATTCCGCCTTCTTTACATAAGCAATGAAACCTATCATGATAAGCTGCTTTGGCTCAAAGTAATAACTGGACACATACCGGCACTTCGTAACTATCTGTCCGGTTTCTTCTTTTACTTCCCTTGCCACAGCCTCTTCTATGGTCTCTCCTTCAACCATATATCCCGATACGACTGTCCACTTATCCTCAGAAATATAATTCTGCTTCAAAAGAAGAATCTCGTTAAACTCATTTACAACCAAAACTTCAACAACCGGAATAGGATTTCTTCCAAAAATTCGCTTGCAGGAAGGACATATCTTGCAATCATCATCCCCGCATTTTATATCCTCAAGTTCATGTCCGCATTCAGCACAGTATTTAAAAAGCACGGCAACCTCCCACATTATTTATATACAAATAATAGAGGGTACCCTTAGGGCAAGGTCAATATTATAGTTCTACTAATGTTTCCTTATTTGTAGCCAAAAGAAATCACATGGCACCTGGCAGCAATGAAATTCTCAGATTCCAAATATTTGTCGTCCATGCCATGATCTTTTGTAAACCTTCTTTTCTCTGATTCAAAGTCTTCACTGCCTGCACTAATGAAATCAACATAATCATTGATCCTGACTTCGATGTTTTTTAGTCCCAGCTTTTCCATAATCACCGGAATTCTCATACCAATTTGGTAATCTCTTCCACCGGATTTTTCCTCAAAAAGCCACTTTTGTTTTAAAAATTCATCGTTTTCAAATGGATCATAAGCTTCATTGTCTGCAAAAATACCGGCATTTTCCAGGCGTCTGCTTGGTTCAATGCATATTACCAGGCCATTCTCCTTTACAGACCTTGTCATCTTTTTCAAGATGTCTTCAGGATTATTGAGATGTCGCAGCACAGCCTGGCATATAGCGATATCATATTCAGCAACAGGCTCATAATCATTTAAATCTTCCACTTCAAAGCAAACCCCCGAATTAGAATCAGAAAAAATATCCTGCGCTTCTGCAATGAGCTCTTCAGATATATCAATTCCTTTATAGGTGCTCCCTTTCGGAACTAGTGGTAACATCATCTGTGCCAGATATCCATATCCACAACCAAAATCTATAATTCTTACGGGATGGTCTATCTTCCATACAGACTTTACAAGAAACTCAAAGTAATCATTATTCCACAAATTGTTTCTTGTGCTATATAAGTATTCTTTTTCCATTCCCCAATCTTTATTGGTGCCTTTACTTAATGTTATTTTTTCAAATATTTCGTTAAAATTCTTTATCGTTGGAATATGAATCAGCACTGCTCTACCCTGATATTTTTCAAGTAAATTCCAATAAGCCTCATTGCAAAGATAATGGGTTGGTGTTTTCGATATTGTGCTTTTAATACCCACTACTGACAAACGTTCCGCAATAGCTTTAAGATCAAGTTCAGTAGTTATACAGATTCCATCCTTTTCCGCATATTGCTCGATGCGAAACGAGTTGGTCAAATTCTTATCCACTCCAAAGAGATATACCACATCATACTCTGCAGGAAGCATATCAATATCTTTTTTTAATCCATCAAAAGAATTTGTCAGCAGATAGTGCTTCTGCGACAATGCATTTACCAGCATCGATGATGAATTATTTCGGCCTTTAAATCCAATGTATGCTTCAGTCATTATGTATAAATAACCTTTCTGAGCGCCGGTCCGCAGTCTTGTATTCATCTCTCAATTTCGTAAGATGCTCCACAATATTCGGATTCCAGGAAATCATCTGTGGAAGATTATCGCAGGGGAACTCGTCACATAAACCGCAGAACTGTGCATTGTGTTCTTTGCAGCAGACATAAACCTTGCATATTCCTGATCCGGCCCATTCCGGCACGCGTCCTTCTGCCTCAATGCAACCGGGACAAATGCCCTTTATCTTTTTCTCACATCCAACGCAGCACTCACCGCAAGCGGTTATTGTTGTAAAATCTATCATTACTGCCTATCCCCTATCATATTATTTTACATTCTGCCAACACCCTGGTTCTCAGATAAAACTAAGGGGCTGTCGCATTAGATGATTAAATCATCTGGGCGATGGCCTTTTTTTAGGCCTAAAAATCGGTACTTATATCTGCTTTCTGCTCATATCTCATATTTTTAGAGTAACTTAATAGTCCGAAGATATCTTCGGATCAGATACAGGAGTTTGATTTTTAAGGATCAAAAATTATGCCGTTTTCTTTAGCTCAAAAAGATGAGTTCCTGTTCGGCCGGCCATGATCTTGTGATGCAGTTTATTGATATCGAATCCGATTGCAAGCAACACGCTTTGTGCAAGAACATTCTTCGTCCCCTTATACAAATATCTTCTGAAGTTCATGTCTTCTTTTACATTTGCAAATGAACCCTCCGCCTGAATGCTTCGGTTCATTCTGAGCTGCGTGCCGAATTCGCTGGTTATCCGCTTAAGGCATTCACTGCGCTTTTCTTCAAGCTTTCTCGAAACGTAAAGCCTTTTGTTCCTGTCTTCAAATGGTGTCTTGCAGTTGTTTCCTTTAATGCAATCTTTCTTGTACGGGCATTCCTTGCAGCTATCACATTCATACGTAGTGACACTTCTTGAATAGCCACTTGCTGTTTTTTCGTTGCGGGTAAAGATTGCCTTTAATTCTTTGCCATTCCTGCAAACATAAGCATCATCCTCACTGTCATAATCCATGTTTTCACGTCTGCTGATGTCATTTTTAAATTTCCTTGTTTTTGAAAGTTCATAATTCTGAGGTTTTATGTATGCTGTCTGGTCATTTTCCTCGACAAAAACATAATTCTCTTCACTTTCGTAACCGGCATCAGCCACGATGTTCTTGTACTTAAACGGCAGATGTTTTTTCATGTCATTGAGAAACGGAATGAGTGTCAGAGTATCTGTGGGATTTGGATATATATCAAGCCAGGTAACATACTCGGCATCGACACCATGCTGGAGATTATAAGCAGGTTTAAGCTGTCCGTTCAGCATGGCATCTTCTTTCATGCGCATAAAGGTTGCATCCGGATCTGTTTTTGAATAACTGTTACGATTTCCACACTTGTACAGCTTATATGTGTAATCCTTGAGTTTCTTTATGTATTCTTCAAGTGTTTCGACAGACCTTTGAAGAACAGTTTTTCTCTTTCCGGAGCCATAGACAAACTTTATTCCTTCATCATTCTTAATCTTGTAAAGTTTCTTTTTGAGTCTTTTTAATGTATGAAGTGATATCTGGTCATCATAGACAATCTTCAAGCCATAAAGTTCCTCGCACTCTGCGCAGAAGAGGCATATCTTCTCAGCCAGTTTTGCCATGTTTTTTGAAACTGCTTTTTTCCAGACAAAAGTATATTTATTCGCCATGGATTCAATCTTTGTGCCATCGATGAAGATGTTCTCCCCAGAGATTTCACCAAGATCAAGAAGGATTGTTCCAACCTGAGCCATCATCTGTTTTGAACACTGTGACAGATGAAGGGAAATAAACCTTGCAATGGTTGAATGGTCCGGTGCGGGCAAGCCTTCAAGAAGGTACATGAAATTGATATCACGCTTGCATGAGGTTTCTATGTCTCGAGATGAGAAGATTCTGTTCATTGCTGCATAGAGTGCTATCTTCATCATATGACGGGGCGTTGCCTGGCCTTTTTCTGATTCTTTCATATGTTGCATAAAGATCAGAAAGGTCCATCTCCTCCACGAATGCGCTTACCAGGCGTACCGGATCGTCATCTGCTACTGATAGGTCTATGTCGAGCGGAAGTTTTATTTGATGATTTAAGGAAGAAAGGCTATAATTTCCTTGTAAGATTTTATTTAGTAGCATAAATATATTTTACAGCAAAGACCAGGCTTTTCGAAGCCTGGTCTTTGTGTTAATCAAGGCTTTTAGCACTAAAAAGGGGCCTCGCACTAATTGAACCGTTCCCCGTCAAGTAGACAGTCAAAAAAATAAATTTTCTGCCATCAGTTTTTCTCCTGATGGCAGTTTTTTATGCCACCAGCAAATAATTTTTATGTTTCTCTATAGGCGTAAGAACACCAAGATTTCTCTGTAAACGTCTGTTGTTATAGTATTCAATGTATTCCTCAATCATCGTAACCAATGAAGCTTTATCATTGAATCTTTTTCCATAATACCGCTCTCGCTTGATTATTCCCCAAAAGCCTTCCATGGGACCGTTGTCGATGCATTTTGCCACTCTTGACATGCTCTGAGTCATTCTAGCAGCCTCTAACTTCGCGTGGAACAGTCTGTTTGTATACTGGAATCCTCTATCACTGTGGCACAATGGTGTTGCACCAGGATTTGCAACTATAGCAGCATCAAATGTATCAAATACCAATGGGTTATTATTCGAATCACTTATCACATATGATACGATTCTTCGATCATATAAATCGAGGATAGCACTCAAATATATCTTATGAATTTCCTGATCCACATAATATTTGAATTCCGTTACATCTGTCAGCCACTTTTGATTAGGGGCATCTGCCGAAAATTCTCTGTTTAAGATGTTCTCGGCAATGAATTGAGGATTAGCCGCCTGCCTTGTGCATCCATTGTTGGCATATTTTATAGTGGATTTAATTCCCTTTTTACGGCAGATCCTAAGGACACGTTTGTCATTTACCTTTATATCATGGTACCGTTCTAGATCATCTCTAATACGTCGATATCCTTTATCAGGGCTCTCTGTGTGTATTTTTTCTATTTCATCAGCTATACGTTTGTTTTCAGTTTCGTAGGCTGGAATCCCCCTATGCAACCATTTATAGTATGCGGCTCGGCTAACATTTCCCACTTTGCAGAGTGCAGAAATTGGATAGCCATGTTCATCATTCTCTGCCTTAATAGCAAGATATACCTGCTCATGACGGATAAGGCTCAGTCCCACCCCCTCTCTATTGCATCGAGTTTTTTTAAGAAAGCAGCCTCCATTTCAGCACGTTCCTTTTCTGCACGAAGTATCCTATTTTCAGCGCGTAACCTATCCAATTCTGTCATTTCTTCTTTAGACTTGGTTCTTCCACGCCTGTCTTTAAGAGCCTCAATTCCATCGGCCTTATATTTAACTGTATAGTTTCGTGCTTGCTGATATGATACCTTGAACCTCTCAGCAGTTTCTGCATAATTGCAATCATGAGAAATGCAATACTGAACAATTTCTACACGCTCATCAAATGTTGTTTTTCTCCCCTTGGTCATGATGGTTACTCCTCCTGTTCCGGAAGCTTTCAGTTCCTCATGACCATTATATTTCTTTATCCAGTTTTGTAACTTACTTTTTGCTCTAATGCCATATTTCTGACATATAGATAGTAATGAGCCTTCTCCATTTATATACTCCAGAACTGCTTTCTCCTTCAGTTCCTTGGAATATTTTTTGTATTTTCTTTGATAAAATGCTTCAGTGCCATCGCTTTGGTAAATGGCAATCCATAGTTGTACGGATGTGAGTGCAACTCCAAGCCTTGCTGCTGCATGGTACTGTGTTTCTTTTCCATCAAGAATCCCCTTTACTGTCATTAATTTTTCATCTGGATCTATCTTATATTTGGACATAAAAATGCTCCCTCCCAAGCAGTACAAGATTTTATTATTTCTCTTGTCTACCTAGAAGGGAGCATATCAAATTCTTAGTGCGACAGCCCCTTTAGTTTACCAGTCTTACTTCATTTTCTTGTATTTAAAAGTGGCATTTTTCAGACCTTTCTTTTTTAGCTCTTTAACCAGCTTCTTATAGATGTTTTTGTCCTTTGCATATATAGTTACATTGGCTTTCCTTTTAGTATTGCGAAATGCTCCGTTAAAAACCTTTTTAAGTTGATTTCCATTTATATTAATTGTTTTTAGTTTTTTACAGCCAAAGAAAGCTCCTTTGCCAATTGTTGTTACATTGCTTGATTTAAGATCCAGTCGCGAAAGATTTGTGGCATTTTTGAATGCTGCATAATCTATTACTGTTACATTTTTTCCAACTGTTACTTTCTTTATCCTTTTGTTGTTATTAAATGCCTTAGGCAGTATTGATGTGACCGGGTAGGTAACACCATTTATTGTGACATCTGATGGAATGGTAATATTAGACCCGTTGTTTGACGGAGAACTAAACCCTACACTACCATCGGACTTAAGAATATATGTGGAGCCTGTGTTTGGATCCACTAATTTGTCTCCAGCCTTGGCAGTTTCTATTTCGTTATTGTCCGGTGTTTTACTCGGTGTCGTATCTGAAGATTTGTTTGAAATTATATTAACTGTAACTGAGTTAGTAACACCACCATATGAAGCGCTAATAGTTGCTGTTCCTTCTGATACAGGAGTGAGATAAATCCGACCATTATATCCCTCAGGGTGAATAAAAAACGAATCTTCTACACCGGTAAACGGACAAGGTCTTATCTTTACAACATTTTCATTGCTGCTTGACCAAGATACAGAATATATGGATGGATTAGTCCAATTATCGTTTTCATCTACAGAAAAATTATGTCTAGTATCCTCTGATGTTGCATAAATTATTGTGTATAAATAATCAATTTCTATATCAATGCTAGTCGGACTAACTGTATCCAAATTCATAAGATGCCAAGGATATATCGAATCAACATTCATTACTGCTGAATCGCTTACTGTTGAACCATCAGAATTGACATAAGAAGCAGTTACTGTAGCCTTACCTGGTTTAAGTGCAATCATGCAATGGTTGGAGATTTTTATTATAGATTCATCGCTACTTGTGTAGGTTAAATCTTTCCACCTATTACTGGGTTCTGTATATGTTCCATATCCAAAGTTAATGTAGGTATTTTCGCTCAAATCAAGACCACTCAGAGAAATTTTCTGAATATCTTCTTCCTCTGCGGATACACTAAGCGAACCAAATTGCAAATTCATTAGTATTATCATTAGTGAAAGAAAAAACGTAAAGAAATGCTTACGAAGAAATCTATTCATGCATATCCCTCCTATGAATGTTTCAGCATGTTTATACAATCATTTTTATACTAATTCGAGGATGCAGTCAATTCGGTTAATAATGAAATTTTCGTAAAGTGACTGAGTTATTGTAAGGCAATACAAATTTATGGGGCTGTCGCATCTAATGCGACAGCCCCCAATGTAAACGTTCCCGATGTGATTCGAACACACGACCTTCCGCTTAGGAGGCGGACGCTCTATCCAGCTGAGCTACGAGAACACTTATGCTTTTTTTGCACTAAAATATAGTATCATAGCCGTCAGCTAACTTCAAGACTTCACGAAGTAGTGTCTTCCAAGCCAGCGTGAAAGACCGTCCAGTCCCGGATAAACAATTCTTTCCGAAATGTTCTGATGGTCCAGCATGTCCCTGACCTGCCAGCGAAGTTTTTTGTCCAATACATACTTATAAGTGTTGGAGGTATTTTTATTAAGAAAGCCTTCGATATCCTCCATGTCACTTGGAATCACGGAAAAGAAAGAATACTGATTAACTATGCGCCTGTCAACTGAAGGCGGCTCTATAACTACCATCGATTGGTTACCCATATCCTTATCATACTGATCCAGGCTGTCGCATACATCCTGCATCATATCAACCGAGAAAACAGTATTGTTAACTCGCTTGGATTCCTGCCTGTATTTTTCGGGAAGAAGATCATGAAGCTCATGGATATCTATTCTCCAAACTGCGCTGTCATGCATATCCATCTGATCCATGTCCCCTTCAGCTGTGGAAAAATGAAGTGCAATCAGAGGTGAGAACGACCAGTCAAGGAGCCTTGTGGGGAGTCCGTGATGCTGTCCGAAAATCATTTGTCTCCATACGGACCTTTCTATAGATGGTTCCTCTATGGCAGCATACTTAGTAAAATTCCTTAATATACAAGGCTCGAGCTCTCTTCTCTTGTCCTTGCAGTTTCTCATAAGACTTGTTACCAGTTCAAAATCCGCATCGGGCTGTCCTCTGTACACAAAGAGATTCCTGTGCCTTCCAAGGTCATCCCTGTACTCCTGCTCTGATATCATTCGGAAAAGTGAATCCATGTTATCAATTCTTACGGTATTGATCATCTGTCACCTCACAAGTTTTATGCCAGCTCTTTTTTTCCAAAAAAATTATTTCAGCACATCCAGGGTAAGTATCTCAAACCCTTCAGCTTTTCCTTTTAATTTAATACTGTCTCCAAGAGATGTTACCTCCGCCCTGTCTCCAAGTATATCGGCAACTGCTCTTGATATCAGAATCTTACCTCCCGGAGCGTTGGCTTCAAGTCTCGCTGCCGTATTAACGGTATCGCCTATGGCAGTGTAGTCCATTCTGAGTGGTGCTCCGATATTACCTACAACCGCAGGTCCGTAATTAACTCCTATTCCGAAGGATACACTTCTTCCAAATCTCTCATTCAATTTTTCACCAAGGGCAATTGATCCTTCAACCATGTCCATTGCCGCACGACATGCCATATAAACTGCGTCGTCCTGTGCAACCGGAGCATTCCAGAAGGCCATGGTACAATCTCCGACAAACTTGTCCAGCGTTCCGTGGTTTTTCATTATGCACTCGGTTGTCAGCGTCAGGTACTGATTTATTATTTCTACGACTGTTGGCGGATCCAGCGCCTCACTCATAGTAGTAAAGCCTCTTACATCCACAAAAAGAACCGCTATGTCGTAAGTCTTTCCTCCAAGCTCCAGGGCACTCTCACCCTGTTCAAGAAGCTGCTTCATAACCGCCGGGTCTACATATTTTCCGAAAGTATTGGTGACCTTTTTTCTTTCTCTTGCAGCCTTAATATAGTTTATCGCAACTGAACCAATGAATAATATTGATACAAAAAGCGGTATCCACAAAACGTGCAGAACAATACCCGATGTCTTATAAAGAAGAAGGCAAAGCAAGATATACCCGCCGCATACCAGCACTTCTCCGATAATAGATGGGATTACATTTCTATCATAGAAAAACAGACACATGACTATGCATAGGATAAATAGAATTATCAGCTGAACATTTCGTGATGCCTCTGACGGATAAAAACCTCTTCTGAAAAAATCCACAAGATTGGCCTGTATTTCCACTCCATAGGTAGGAGCAGCATGATCAATGGCTGTTCTGTATTCATCCTGAAGTCCTGCTGCGTAAGGTCCTATAAGAACGGCCTTTCCGGAGAAAAACTCAGGATCAACTTCACCATAATACAGATCCGCTACAGAGATAAAATCATAGTATCCCCCAGCATTTGTAAAATAGGGTATATAGAAAAATCCGTCATTTTCCTTTGGAAGAGGATTTTTCTCTATTCCATTGTTTTCACAGAATTTTTCATAGATTGTTCTGGAAAAAGAGTATACCTTCCCTTCTCCCGGAACATCCACATATAAGATTCCATGACGGATGATACCGTCGCTGTCAGCCATGGTGTTTATGTGGCCATAGCCCGCTGCTGCCTTTAACTGATCATAGGGTTCATCAAAAGCGAGCACAGCTCTCTCATCCATATAGAAGCCGGCGTCTTCAATCTGAAGTTCGCTCCCGAAGGTTGCCGCAGAAGCCACAACCACATTTTGTCCATTTTCACAAACTGCTGCCAGATAGTCATCAGCGTCAGGGTCTGCACTTTCTCCGACATACAAAATGTCAAGTCCGATTACGGCAGGTTTTTCCTGCGCACTGTTTAAGTAACTGACACAATCTGCAATTACACTCCTGGACCAGGGAAAAGGCCCCAAAGCATCAAGTGCTTTCTGATCAATTCCGACAACAACTATTTGTCCGTCGGTTGCTATCCTTTTCTGGTAGAGCGCATCAGAAACAACTCCGTCTGCGGAATCTGTAATCCCGCTTATGGAGATTAAAACAAAGATAATTGAAATTAGTAATGCTATAAAATATTTGCCATACTTATTCCATTTCAAATTCATAGATTTTACCATTGAAATTGTCGCAAACGTAAAGCACATTATCTTTTATGCAAAGACCTGTAGGTGTTACAGGGTAAGCATTGATCTCTCCGGTATTTCCTTCTACAACAGTTGAAACCTCTCCGTCTTTTATACATCTGATTGCGGAATTAACTGTATCTGCCACATAAACTGATCCGTCTTCTGTTACAAAAAGTGTTTTCGGAGATGAGAAAAGTGCCTCTTTTGCATCGCCGTCCTTCATTCCTTCTTCTCCGCTTCCTGCAACTTCTTCGATCACTCCGGCCTTATCTTCCTTTATGGAAGCCTTCACTATACGGTTTGCTCCTGTCTCAGCTATGTACAGAAATCCATCAAAAATGTACAGTCCCATGGGTTCATTCAGATTAACAAGAACCTTATCCGCTTTTCCGTCACCTGTAATTCTGATAATTTCTCCTTCTCCGGTATTTGATACATAAAGGTTTCCGTCATTATCAGTTGCTAGTCCTGTAGGATTATTAAACTCACAAGGCTTTTCCTTGCCACCTGAGGAAATAGCTGCATTTAGTGTCTCAACTATTCCATCATGTATGTACCTTACAACATCGTTTTTTGTATCGGAAACTGCATAGCCATTCTGGAATTTGGTAATCTCAAAAGGATCCGTGAACAGAGCTTCCTCAGTTTTTCCGTCATTGTATCCGCCAAGTGGCACACCATAGATATCCTCTACGCTGTCAGCTCCTGCGATCTTTGTGAATTCTTCCCCATCATATTTCCAGACTGCATCATAATATGTATCGGATATGATAAAGTCATCACCATCAATGAAAATTGTACAAGGCTTAAATTTCTCATTTTCAAGATAGCCTTTTTCATCCTTATCTACACTCTTCTCATCAACAGTCTCTGATGATTTCTCCAGATTCTGCTCAGGAGTTTTTTCTTTTGCTTCAACTTCTCCCCTTGCATCTACAGCGCCTTCCTGCGCAGTGTCAGTTGTGACGTCACTGCTCTTTGTTCCACAGCCTCCTATAATGAGCACAGTGATGAAGAAGCTACATAAAATGCTCATTTTTTTTCGAAATGAACTTACTTTTTTCATACAGATTTACCCCTATTATTGGTTAATTATTCTTCCATTTCCTCGATTTATAATATGTCCCTCTGCTCCTACTATAGAACCATTTGTTTCCGGTTGATCAGCATTTGTTTCACATTCTATCGTTCCATAATTATATACATATGCATTTGCTCCTACCTTGATAGTCATTCCAATTCCTATTGTCAGAGTTGATTCAGGCATAATTATTAATATCGCATCATCTAGGTTTGTATCATAATCCCCTGTTGCGTATGCTCCTGCATAACCATCAGGTTCTTTTCTACTTACAGATACATCTCCCTTAATACTACTTACATTTGTAATACAATAAAACTCTGGAGCATAAAAATTACTTATTGTAGTCGGTTCAACATATGTTACATCCACCTGAGCATTTGCAGCACCCAAAGTAAATTCATAATCAAGTGTCCACGGTTCTTCTTCTGTATTTGCACTGACATAGGTCGCTGCTTCTGAATTGCCGTTAACACTTATTGTTTTAGGATAATAATTATCATCCATCTTTACTCTGACTGTAACTTTCTGTCCGTAGGCTGCACTGGTTGCTGCCTCTCCGTTTATCAGTACACTCACATATGAAGCATCTGCACCACTAACAGATGTTGCAATATCATAAGTATTAAGTTTAAATGTAGCGCTAACCTTTACATTACCTTCCGGCATCGTGAATGATTTTGTATTTCCATCTCCGGATGCTGTGACTGCACTGTTATCTGAAGTGTTTGTAATAGTCATCGAATCAAAAGAGTATCCTTCATTCGGAACGGCCGTTGCTGTAACCTCTGTTCCTGCAGTGAGTTCTCCAGAAGGGCTGATAGTAATACTTCCCTGGCTGGTGTCACATTCTGTTGTAACAGTATACTTAGTCGGCTCCGGTT
Source organism: Butyrivibrio sp. WCD2001 (assembly GCF_000424485.1). Lineage (NCBI taxonomy): Bacteria > Bacillati > Bacillota > Clostridia > Lachnospirales > Lachnospiraceae > Butyrivibrio > Butyrivibrio sp. WCD2001. The sequence continues at coordinate 59,755 of NZ_AUJZ01000008.1, forward strand.
CAGGTTCCGGCTCAGGCTGAGGTGTATCCTCCTCCACCTTTTCAAATTTAACCGTTATTGTTACATCCTTAGCAGGCATATCAAACGTATATTTTCCATCATCTTCTTCTAAGTCCACCTGCTTAGAAGATACGCTCTTAACCTTATATCCATCCTTAGGACTAACTTTTATTGTTACACTCTTTCCCTCTTCTGCCTCAGATACCGTTGACTTTACTTTTCCGTCATCACTATCGAAATTTAGCGTAATCTTATACTTCTTTTTCTGCTGACTTCCTCCATCATTATTTTCAGCAGGAGGATCTTCTTCGGAAGGCTGCTCAACAACCGGGTTAGTATTTTCTGGTGTTGCCGGCTCCTGCGGGGTTTCAGGTTGTACAGTATTCCCCTGTCCCTGAGGTGTTACTGCCTGGGGAGGTGTGTTTGTATTAGTAACAGTTTGTGCCTGTGTAGAATTTCCGCCCCAATATGCATCATTATTTGAATTATTATCCTGGTCTTCTTTATTCTTATTTACTTTGTCCTGTAAATCTGAATTCGCTTGTTCTTCCTTATTTTGTCTATCTTTTGCGGACTCAGGAGTTACTCCTTCTGTGTCAAAACCGGCACCTTCCGCTTTATCTCTGGCATCAGGATCATTTGCAATCTCAATCCAGACAAAACCTCCTAAATCTTCGATAGTGGCTTTATCAGTATTAATTTTCACACTTCCGTCCTGGTCGCCTTGTACAGTAACCTTTTCACCGGGTCCTGCCTCTATATGCTGTCCATCGCTGGTTTCACCCTCTCCATTTCCATCGATGAAGACAATTTCTGTTGTATCACCGTTTTGCCTGGTTTGAATGATGGTTCCTCTGATCCCCATCACCATGTTTGAAGTGCGAACATTCACGTTTTGTCCGCTTTTCAGTTTTTCAGAGACATTAAAATACATGTTTCCCGATAATACAAGGACCTCAAGATTATCGCCCTTTTTATGTATTTCTGTTTCGCTTATGGCATCAAGCTTTACAGCCTTTTTATCATCAAGATTAAAATAGGCATAGCTTGCCTTATCAGTGCCAACATGATTACCGTTAAATAGTCTCATGTTATCGGTGGTCTTGAGCTCTGTCCCCGAACTGTCGGTTACTTTTACTTCTCCCTCAGTTTTTGTCATTCTGATTGTGGATGCAACCGCTTCCTCAGCCATAACTTTATGCCCTGCAAAAATGGCTGTCATGGCAATGCTCAAACACATTGCAAAAACTAATATTCTTTCTCCGGTAGATTTCATAGTGAAATTTTTACCTCCCCAAAAACTTCTTTCATAAAATATCTATTTTCATTCCTTTTTTTGCGTAGCTAATGTCAGTTTCTTTTAAACTGTCCTCCATTTTTTTGAGATCACTGTCATTATGCTTCGGATCGTGGTGAATAAGAATCATTTTCTTAGAGTTCGTAAGTTCTTTAAACTCTTTAGCCATCTTTAAAGTCGAATGACCGAATCCTTTTTTTGTTTCATACTCTTTTTCCGTATACTGTGCATCAAAAAGAATTAGATCTGCGTCTTTTGCAAAGCCCGTCAAATTACTTTCCGGCTTTGATTGCAGCTCGCAGTCAGTCATATAAACAAGCTTTTTCCCCATATAGGTAATCTTGAATGAAAGACATCCCCCCGGATGGTTTACTTCAGCTGCTTCTACAAGTATCTTTTCTCCTCCGTCACGCAATTCAAGAGGAATTTCAAGATCCTTATAAATTATATTGGAAGGATATTCCGCAATGGTAAGTGGCCAGTAGGGTTTTGAAAATGCCTTTTCTATTTGATGTTCAATTGATTTTTCTTTTAATCTTTTTCCGAATAGTGTTATTGTCTTATCCTTTTTAGATAGTTCCGGAAAAAAGGGAAGTCCAATTATGTGGTCAAGATGTGGATGAGAAAGAATAATATAAACATTATCCTTATCCTTTAAATCAGGCGCATTAATTATTCCGGTTCCGGCATCCAGAAAAATAACCTGTTTTCCAAGTTCAACCATATAACATGAAGTTTCACCACCGTACAAGTTATATTCCTTTCCACTTACAGGAATAGAACCCCTTGCACCAAGAATAGTAACTGAAAAAATTTTTTCCCCCATATTTTCCCCTTATGAGTCTACCTTCTCATAGCCTTCTATCGTTTCCTTGATAACCTGATTTCGACCTGTTTCCTTGGCAATATACAATCTGGTATCTGCAACCTTGATATTATCTTCTACAGGTACTGCCGGATCCATTTCAGCACAGCCAAAACTCATGGTAATTTTGATATCAGTTCCTTCAAAGGTACATACTGAAGCTTCGATTCTTTTCCTGATTCTCTCTGCTACAAATGCACTCTGATCAAGATCTGCCTTAGCAAGGAAAATGATGAATTCCTCTCCTCCCCATCTGTAAACAGTATCTGATTCTCTGACACTTTCTCTTAAATTCTTCGCAACGTGCTCCAGTACGGCATCTCCCGCATTATGTCCGTAAGTATCATTTACCCTTTTGAAGTGGTCGATGTCACACATAATTACTGAAACAGTTACTTTATCATCGTCAGACCTCTGCATGAGTTTGAGATATTTAGATTTATAATCGCTATGAAGACCCATACGATTTCTAAGCTTTGTCAGCTTATCTGTCTGCGAGTCATCGAGGAAGGTATCCGCCTCAAGAGTAATCCCACAAACAACTGCTGCCAGAGATAGTCTTCTGACATCATGTTCAAGATCAAAGCCCTTGTCATCAAGCTTATTTATAGCCTGATAAGCGCCTATCATTTCTCCTTTGCAATTAAAACATGGAATTACTAGAATTGATTTTGTGGTATATCCTGTGGATTTATCCACTGAAGAATTGAAATCCGGACAATTGTACGGATCATTTGTTACGATTGGTTTTTTCTCTCTGATGGCACGTCCCACAAGACCTGTGTTCTCATCGATGATGATCTGATCTGTGCCAACAGCAGCATTGGTTATCAGCTTATGATTTATCTTATCCCATTTCCAAAAGCTGCATCTGTCTGCTTCTACAAGTGTTCTTCCAAGCTCAGCAAAAATAGAGAACAGTCCGAAATGATCGTTCCATCCTCCTTCTGCTTCTGCCGTACTCATCTTATTATACAAATCCTGTGTAATATCGAGAGTTCTGTTAAAAAGTGCACTTTGATCACTTTTATCACTATTCATATTATTATCCCTCATAATGCAACAAAACGATGTTACAGGAATATTTTACCATATTTTTATGAGGCAATACATGACATTAGTTTTTCATGCATCAGGATAATTGACAAATCCCTGCATCCATATAGTTCCTTTGAATCTTCTTCCCGGCATTGGTTCGCCCAGAAGATCCTTTTTATTTATACAAACATCAAATATAAGCTCATTGCAGTTGATAGTCATAATCTCAAGTGTCTGTCCTGTCAGGGAATTGGTTTCTTCATGGCATTCCATGATTTCTCCCATAACATTGTACTGATCACATTCAACACCGTGGGGCATGAAGTAGTTATCAACAAGCGTATAGATGTCAGTTGTCTTTATCTGCTTGGAAAGAGCACTATATGTATCCATATCATCTATGGAAAGAGTCTCCATAGCTGTTTCATCGCCTTTTCTGGCTTTATGCATCAGCTTTTCTCTTTCCCTGGTTCTCTTTTTTGCAAAACTTTTATCACTATCGGTTTTGGCGATAGGCATCATTATAGTTCCTTTAAGAGAAAGGGCTGACATCGTAAGCGTAGTTCCTCTTATGGGGAATCTGTTTTCATTCTGAACCTTGATATAAGGAATCATGTTCTGTAAATAAAAAATTACAGTTACTCCTACTCGAAGGTCATCACAAACTCCGGCATAGGATTCTCTACTTGCGTGTCTGGATACTGTTATATCTTCCTCCGTAGTGATACGGGTTCCTCTGATATATGGATAGTAATAGTCATAAAGGAATTTGTCCTGCTCATTAAATTCTCCGCAGACGCAAATTCCGATTCCGTCGGCGAAATCCTTGCAGAATTCCCCCAATAATTTTTCACCATCCTTAGTAACATAGGATCTTGAATCTGCCTGCTGAACAGTCATAGCTATAAGCTGCTGAATATCATCTCTGCTTTTGAAATTTTCAAAACCGATTGCTCTTAGGTAATTATGCATGGATTTCACCTCCTTTCCATTCCTTCATTTTTTCTCATTTATGAAGGCTATATTTTTATTTATTATTTTACAGGTATAAGTTTTTCCTTGCCGCCCATATAAGGTCTGAGTGCTACAGGCACATTAACAGATCCATCTGCATTGAGATTGTTCTCAAGAAATGCAATAAGCATACGCGGAGGTGCCACTACTGTATTGTTAAGTGTATGAGCAAGATAATTTCCATCCTTACCCTTGATTCTGATTTTCAGTCTTCTAGCCTGAGCATCTCCAAGGTTAGAGCAGCTTCCAACTTCGAAGTACTTCTTCTGTCTCGGAGACCATGCCTCTACGTCACAGGACTTACATTTAAGATCCGCAAGATCACCTGAACAGCACTCAAGTGTACGAACCGGAATATCCATGGAGCGGAAAAGATCAACTGTGTTCTGCCAAAGCTTGTCATACCACATTTTTGATTCTTCAGGCTTACATACAACGATCATCTCCTGTTTCTCAAACTGATGAATTCTATATACGCCTCTCTCCTCTATACCATGAGCACCTTTTTCTTTTCTGAAGCAAGGTGAATAGCTTGTAAGGGTCTGAGGAAGGTCTGCCTCTTCAATCTGCTGTTCCTTGAATTTTCCGATCATTGAGTGTTCACTTGTTCCAATAAGGTAAAGATCTTCTCCTTCAATCTTATACATCATAGCTTCCATCTCAGGGAAACTCATAACACCTTCAACAACATTTCCATGAATCATGAAAGGAGGAATGCAATAAGTAAATCCTCTGTCAATCATGAAGTCTCTTGCATAAGAAATAACAGCTGAGTGAAGTCTTGCTATATCTCCCATGAGGTAATAGAAACCGTTTCCTGCAACTCTTCTTGCAGCATCAAAATCGATTCCGTTAAATCTCTCCATAATGTCTGTGTGATAAGGAATTTCAAAATCCGGCACCACAGGCTCTCCGAATTTTTCAATCTCAACATTTTCGGAATCATCCTTACCAATCGGAACACTCTCATCAATGATCTGAGGAATGACCATCATGATTTTAAGAACTTTATCATCAACAATTTTCTGATTTTCTTCAAGGTCTGCAAGTCTCTTTGCATTAGCAGCAACCTCTGCCTTTTTCGCTTCAGCTTCCTCTTTCTTGCCCTGAGCCATCAATGCTCCGATTTCTTTGGAAATCTTGTTTCTGCTTGCACGAAGATCATCTGCTTCCTGCTGATTTTTTCTTCTCTCATTGTCGAGTTCTATAACTTCATCAACAAGCGGGAGTTTTTCATCCTGGAATTTCTTTTTTATGTTTTCTTTAACTACATCAGGATTTTCTCTTAAGAATTTAATATCTATCATTTTATTTTCCCCTTTTATTATTCTGCAGTTAATCGCAGATTATTATTTTCCATATTCCATCGCTTCATTCAAAGCAATCTGTTCTTCATCTCCAAGTTCCAGTTTACATTTTCCGTTTACTATTTCCTTGGAGTATGAGTAGCAACCATCTGTACTGTGTACTGAATTTAATAAGAAACCATTGTTATCTTCATCCAGAAGAGCTATTGAATATGAAAGCTGTCCACCCATTTGGTTGAAAGCATCATACTTGATTATTCCGACCTTTTGGAAACATGAAGCCAGGCGATCATATAATCTATTTATGTCTTTTTGATTCTTTTCTGTCGTTTTTCTGATAACTTGATTTTCTTCAAATAAAGCTACTATTTCATCTTCAAGGGAAGCTGCTTCCTTTCCCTTCATGAATCTTGAAATTTGATTCTTAATTGCTTTTATCTTATTACCCTGAATTATAACAATTATTAGCAGCACTATTATAATCACAAGCAGTGCCAAAAGTATATAAGCAATATCTATGTTTAGTCCTAACTGGTCAAAAAGATTACTGTTCATATTGCCACTCCTACCTGTAAAGTTTTTCTGTTATTTTTTCAAGATCATCTGTACTGTAAAACTCGATTTCAATTTTACCGGTTCCATCTCCCTTAGGTGATATTGATACCTTTGTTCCGATAGCCTGTGTACATTTTTCTTCAAGTTCTCTGTATGCAGATTCGACACTTGAATTAAGCTTATTTAGTTCTTTCTTTTTCTTAGGTTCTTTACCAAGATTCTTAACAAGCTTTTCTGTGTCTCTTACACTCATCTTTTGATCAAAGATTTGCTCGGCGATTTTTAATTGTTCTTCCTTATTTTCTATTGAAATAAGTGCTCTGGCATGACCGGTTGAAAGTTTACCGTCTATTACCATCTGACGAACTTCTTCACAGAGTTTCAAAAGTCTAAGTGAGTTAGTAATGGCAACTCTGCTCTTAGATACTTTTTCAGCAACAACATCCTGTGTATAGCCAAAGTCATCTATAAGCTTTTTATATGCAAAAGCTTCATCGATAGGATTAAGATCATCTCTTTGAATATTATCGATAAGAGCATATTCGGCAATTTCTTGCTCTGTGAGATTTTTAATAATTACCGGAACTTCTTTAAGTCCTGCCTTCTTAGCTGCGCGCCATCTTCTCTCACCACCGATTATTTCATAATGATCTTTTCTATCCTGAACTATCAGAGGATTTATAATTCCATGTTGTTTAATAGAATCTGAAAGCTCTAATAATTTATCTTCATCGAATGTTTTTCTGGGCTGATCTCTATTTGGTTCAACTTTAGTAATATTTACAATTACTACCTGTCCTTCTTCATTATCAGCTTCAACTTTTTTCTTAGATGCAGGTGCCGGAGCAATCAGTGCATCAAGACCTTTACCTAAACCTCTCTTGGTATTTTTCGGTGCCATTTATTTACCTCTTTCTATATATAATGTATCTTATGTTTCACGTGATACATCATATTGTAGTTACATTAAAATTTTCTTCCTATTACTTCATCTGCAAGAAGTCTGTATGCTTCTGCTCCTGCAGACTTTGTATCATATAGATTAATCGGAAGTCCATAGCTGGGTGCTTCTGCTAAGCGAATATTTCTCGGAATAATTGTTTTATAAACATTTTCTGAAATATGATCCTTAACATTTTCAACTACCTGCATTGAGAGATTAGTTCTGGAATCATACATTGTAAATATAACTCCCTCCATCTGCAATGAATTGTTCAATCTCTCTTTCACCAGATTAACTGTGTGAACTAACTGGCTTAATCCTTCAAGAGCATAATACTCACATTGAATGGGAACAAGTACTGTATCTGCTGTTGTCATTGCATTGATTGTGAGCATGCTAAGTGAAGGAGGGCAATCAATAATAATAAAGTCGTAATGATCTCTTATTTTCTCAATTGCTTTCCTCAAAATAAATTCCTTTTCTTCCATATCTATCAGTTCAATCTCAACAGCTGCAAGATTTACATTGGAAGGAATTATATCTACGCCATCTACAACATTTATATATAGTGCATCATCTACCTTGCAATCACCAATAAGTAATTCATATATTGTATTCTCTAATTGATTTTTGTTAAGACCAAATCCACTTGTAGTATTACCCTGGGGATCTGTATCGATGACTAGTACTTTCTTTCCTTTTTCAGCAAGAGTTGCCGACAGATTAATTGATGTTGTTGTCTTACCCACGCCACCTTTTTGGTTTGCAATCGCAATCGCACGTCCCATACTTTTCTCTCCCTCTTCAGTTTTCTTTCTTAATCAACTTTTAAATTATAGCACAGTTTTATAGACACAGTTTCAAAATTATAATGTAAATTATCTTTATTTTTTATACAATATTCATCTAATTAATGTTTCACGAGATTTTTTTACTATATATTGGGTCTCTATGTTTCACGTGAAACTATTTATTGTGGAAATAAATTTTCATATAAAAATGTTTCACGTGAAACAAATAGTTGTCTTCCAAATCTGTAATACAATATATTGTATTATAAAATATATTTATGTTTCTAATGCTTATAAAGGTTTCTTTTGAGGGGTACCTGCTTTTCTTGGATACTTTGAAGAAGTCTTTTGAACTTTATCTATAATACATATCGTTCTCTTAATATCTGTATCAGGAAGACAAAATTCTTCTACAAGTTTTGTCTTGCCCCCTAAAAGAAAAATAGCATTTTTTGCATCAGCTACTTCCTCTACACCTTTATCACCTTTGTATGCAATGAAAGATCCTCCAACTTTCACATATGGAAGATCATATTCGCAAAGCGTTGATAATCCAGCTACTGCTCTTGAAACTGCAATATCAAATTTTTCTCTTAGCTCTCCATTTTTTGAATCCGAATAATCTTCTGCCCTGCCATGAACAGTTTTAATAGATCCTGATTCATTTAAGTTTAAACTATCTATTACTGTATCAAGAAATGTAATTCGCTTTTGAAGTGAATCTAGTAATGTAACATTCAATTTAGGAAACACTATCTTTAAAACAATACCGGGAAATCCAGCTCCGGTACCAACATCAATTAAAGATAAAGCTTCTTTCGAAAAATCAAAATATTTTGATGATGCTATAGAGTCAACAAAGTGTAACTTACAGACATCATCAAATTCGGTTATTGCAGTAAGATTAATTTTATTATTCCAATCAATAAGAAGTTCATAATAATCTTCAAATTGTTTTATCTGCTTATCAGATAATTTAATATTTAAACTATTAAAGTCTTTTATCATAGAATCAAAATTGTGATTCATAAAATAATCCTTTCAAATAACCATATATTGTGTTTCACGTGAAACAATTAGCAGAATTAGTGGTTTGAATTTTTTCTGTAGTTTTCAAGGTAAACTAATAATACAGAAATATCCGCAGGATTTACTCCACTAATTCTTGATGCCTGACCCACATTAACAGGTTTGAATTTTTTAAGGTTAGCACGTGCTTCAAGACGTAGACTTATTACATCGTCATAATCGATGTCAGCAGGAATCTTTTTATCTTCCATTTTCTTGAATTTATCTACCTGCCTCTGCTGTCTCTCAATATAACCTTCATACTTAATATTTATTTCAACTTGTTCTATAACATCCTTACTAAGTTCGGGCCTTTCCGGATCAAGTTCTGCAATATTGTAATAATTCAGCTCCGGTCTGCATATAAGTTCAGCTATAGATGCTGCAGTCTTAAGTCTTGGTGAATCATGTCTGTCCATAAAATCTTGAACATCCTTTGAAGCACCAACCTTGAGCTCTTTTAATCTTGCTGTTTCTTTTTCAATAAGTTCCTCTTTTAATAAAAGTGCTTTATATTTATCTTCTGGAATAAGACCAACTTCATAGCCTTTTTTCCTAAGTCTGATATCTGCATTGTCCTGACGCAGAAGTAATCTATATTCAGCTCTTGAAGTCATCATCCTGTAAGGTTCGAGATTATCCTTTGTAACAATGTCATCAACAAGAACTCCGATATAACCTTCTGATCTGTCTATGGAAAGGTATGGCTTTCCTAAGATTTGCATACATGCATTTATACCTGCATACAAACCTTGAGCCGCAGCTTCTTCATAGCCACTACTTCCGTTAAACTGACCAGCACTAAAAAGACCTCTTATTTTCTTTATTTCAAGAGTAGGATAAAGTTGTCCCGAACATAAACAATCATATTCGATGGCATAAGCGTTTTTTACAATTACACAATTTTCAAGTCCCGGAACAGATCTATACATTTGTATCTGAACATCTTCCGGCATAGAAGAAGACATACCATCAACATACATCTCATTTGTATGTGTTCCTTCCGGTTCTATAAAAACTTGATGTCTTATCTTGTCTGGAAATTTTACAACTTTGTCTTCTATTGAAGGGCAATACCTAGGACCTATGCCCTCTATAATGCCAGCATAAATAGGTGATCTATCTATGTTATTTCGTATAATTTCATGTGTTTTTTCATTTGTATATGTGAGATAACAATTATGTTGCTGCTTCTGTATATCATCAGGATTTGTATCAAACGAAAAAGGAACAACCGGTGTATCACCTGTCTGAATTTCCATTTTGGAATAATCTATTGTATTTCCATCCATTCTTGCAGGAGTACCTGTTTTAAATCTTCTGAGTTCAACACCTCCATCAATAAGTGATTGTGATAAAAGATTAGAAGGCTGTAATCCATTAGGACCTGTATATGAAATAGACTCACCGCAAAGACATCTGCTTTTAAGATATGTTCCAGTGCATAATACTACTGCCTTACTTTTATAAGTAAGACCTGTTACAGTTTTTACTCCTGAAATCTTTTTTTCGTAACCTTCTTCAATTAAGTCTTTATCAGTAGAAATGTCATCATAAAGGATTTCCTTTATCTCAGCCTGCTTTACAGTAAGATTTTTCTGAGCCTGCAAAATCATTCTCATAGATTTTGAGTATTCAAGCTTATCTGCCTGAGCACGTAATGAATGTATTGCTGGACCCTTGGATTTATTAAGCATTTTGGATTGAAGATAGGTCTTATCAATGTTTTTTCCCATCTCACCACCAAGAGCATCAATCTCACGAACAAGATGTCCTTTCGAAGAACCACCTATATGAGGATTACAGGGCATGAAAGCAATATTATCAACACTTAAAGTGAAGATAATTGTCTTTAATCCCAGTCTTGCAGCTGCAAGTCCTGCCTCACATCCGGCATGTCCTCCACCTATTACTATCACATCATAATTATCAACTATCATTTTTTATTTACCCATACAGAATTTTGAAAAAATTTCTTCAACAAGATCATCATCAACTTCTTGTCCGATTATTTCCCCTAAGAAAGAATAAGCATTCATAAGGTCAATTGAATAAAAGTCTTCTGACATTGATGCTTCGATACTTGACTGAACTTTTTTCAAACTGTCACATGTATTTAATAATGCTTCTTTTTGTCTAATATTTGTAATATATATTTCTTCTTTGGGAGCAATGTTCCCATTAAAAAACATATCAGTAATAATTTTCTTTAAGTCTTCAATTCCGGTATCATCCACCATAGAAGTTTTTATGACAGGAATATTATCTCCGTATATGTTATGAATATCATTTTCCAGTATAGAAATTCTGTCACTGATATCATTTTTATTTAATAATACAATTACATGATTATTTTTTATAAGTTCTGATATTCTTTCATCGTCGGATATTTCATCGTCTGTAGAATCAATAATATACAAAATAAGATCTGCACTTTGCGCTGACTGTACAGCCCTCTCTACACCAATCTTTTCTACTTTATCATCTGTATCTCTTATGCCTGCTGTATCAAGAACTCTTAAAACAATATCATCAAGTCTAATAGTTTCTTCTATAATATCTCTTGTAGTTCCTTCTATATCAGTTACGATTGCCTTTTCTTCACCGGCGAGTTTATTTAAAAGAGATGATTTTCCGGCATTTGGCTTTCCTATAATAACTGTTTTAATTCCTTCTTTTCTAATAATGCCTTCTTCGGAAGTACCTATCAGATAATTAAGGCGACTAATCCAGTCTTCATTCTTTTCTTTTAATCTTTCATCATATCCAGTCAGATCATAATTTTCAGGGTCATCTATTGCAGATTCAATGTATGCCATTTCATAAAGAATTTCTTTTCTTATTTCTTCTATTTTATTAAAAAGAATTCCACCAAGCTGCCTCTCTGAATTTTTCATTGAAAATTCATTTTGAGCATGAATGAGATCCATTACAGCCTCTGCTCTTGTAAGATCAATTCTACCATTCAAAAAAGCGCGCTTTGTAAACTCACCGGGTTCGGCAAGTCTACATCCATTTTTTATAAGAAGATTCAAAATGGATTCCATAATAAGTCGTCCACCATGAGAATTGATTTCAACCACATTCTCTTTGGTATAGCTTCTGGGTGCTTTCATTAATGAAACCATTACTTCATCAACTTTATTTTCATTCTCATCAACAATAAAACCATAGCTTATCGTATGAGAATCTTTATTTAATAAAGAATGATTTCCCTTTGTATCAACATACAATTTACTTGCTATGCTAAGTGCGTCTTCACCACTAATTCTTATAATACCTATACCTGCATCTATCATGGCAGTGGCTATTGCACAAATAGTATCTTCCTTGAAGAACATATTATTATCCTCAAAATGTAACAAGAGCTGCCAATTGAAATTATTTTAAATTCAATGGCAGCTCTAAGCATACAAATTATTTCTTAAGAGTTACAACAACTCTTCTAAAAGGTTCCTCACCTTCACTGTGAGTTGTTACATACTTATCAGCCTGAAGAGCCGAATGAATAATTCTTCTTTCATAAGGATTCATAGGCTCGAGTGAAACTGACTGTCTGTTTTTACGAACCTTGTAAGCAATGTTCTTAGCAAGATTCTCAAGAGTTGCTTTTCTTCTGCTTCTGTAATTTTCTGTATCTACCTTAACATGAATATAATCTTCACTGCCTCTGTTTACAACAAGAGAAATAAGATACTGAAGAGAATCGAGTGTCTGTCCTCTCTTACCGATAAGAACACCCATCTCATCTCCGGAAAGTTCAACTTCAAGAACTTTATCTGTCTCATTATACTTGGCATCAACAGTAACCTTCATGTTCATTGCGCCAAAAACATTTGCAAGGAATTCCTTAGCTCTGTTAATAAATTCATGATCATAAACATAAGAAATCTGTTTTTCTTCTGTTTTTTCTTCCTTCTTAACTTCAGGAGCTTTTTCTTCCTTAACTTCTTTTTTCTTAGGCTTTTCTTCTTTTTTAACTTCTACTTTCTTCTCTTCAACTGTTTCTTTTACTTCCTGCGCTTTTTCTTCAGAAGCACTCTTTACTCTTGCTCTTATTACAGCAGGTTTAACATTTAAACCAAGAAATCCTGTGGATCCTGTAGAAATTACTTCATATTCAAGATTGTCGCTTGTTACCATAAGCTGTGCACATGCTTCTGTTATGCACTCATCAACAGTCTTTTTTGAAATCTCGATATATTCCATTTTTTTATCCCCTATCAATTATTCTTCTGATCAAATTCTTTAACCATATTTGCTCTGGCAAGAAGACTCTTTTTGTTAGCCTTACCTGATTGATAAATATCGTTAGCTTTTTTCAACCCCTCTTCCTTCTCCTGTTCAGAACGAGTTGAAGTATAAGAATTCATTGTTCTTGTATTCACATTTGCAAAGCGATTCATCTGAGGAGTAGATTTCATTTCCTCAAGTTTTTTATTATATTTTTCCGTATTCTTTGCAATCTCAGCATCTATGTCCATCTTATCAATATGCTTGTTAATGAATATCTGCTGAATTGTACGTACTACAGCACCTGCAATCCAGTAAATACCAAGACCTGCAGGGAATGAAAATGTAAAGAACAGAGACATCAAAGGCATCATCATGTTCATTGTCTTCATGGAATTTGCCATCTGAGCTGCCTGATCATTAGGGTCATTAGACTGCTGTGCAGGCTGAGGCATAAGTTTAATGCTTATCCACTGTGTAAGACAAGAAAGAACAGGAATAATAAGAGCAACAATAAATAACTCAAATGACTTATTATGCCATGCATTCTGAACCATGAAAGTAGGTGAATCACCTATATTAAGACCTAAAAAGCTATTGTACTTATTAAGTAATGTATGAGTACTTGTTATTGAATCAGAAAGATTGCCAAATTTTTCAGTAAGTGAAGCCCAATCAGCAGAAGATGCTTTATAAAGGACATCAATAAATGTATTCTCAATGTGAGATACATCACCTGATAAAAATGCATCTGCCTTAAACTGCTTTGAGTACTGTGAAGCACTTGAAAGAGTCTGCAGGAAATCACTTGCACCTGCAGTATTTCTGAGCTGCTCTACTAAAGGATAGAAAGAATTCTTAATCTGACCAACATAAGCAGGCATTGAATAAATTACACGATAAAGAGCAACCATTATAGGAAGCTGAATAACAAGCTGAACACAGCTACCTGTCTGTGAAACACCATACTTAGCATAAAGAGCTTTTATCTCTTCCTGCTGAGCAAGCATGGAATCATTATCTTTTTTTCCTTTGTACTTAGCCTGAATAGCCTGAAGCTCAGGATTCATTCTGGCCTGAAGCTTAGAAAACTTCTGCTGCTTATAGGTAAGCGGCATAAGAAAAAGATACATTATAATAGTAAATAAAATAATAGCAAGACCGGTACTTGGAATACCAATCTTATCAAGAACTATGAAAATCCAATTCATTATGTGACCAAGGACCCATGCGATAGGACCGACAATTTTTCCCTGGTACTGTGTTAACGCAACAATGTTCAAAACCAACCCTCCGATACTTACGGTACAGGATCATAACCACCGCTGGAAAAAGGATTACATCTTATAATTCTCCAGGCAGCAAGCAAACTTCCTTTAATAGCACCGTATTTTTCTATTGCTTCTAATCCGTACTGCGAACAAGTCGGAATATACGGACATTTTGTTCTCTTCATTGGAGAAACATACTTTTGATATAGTTTAATCAGTAATATCAGTATTTTCTTCATCTTGCACCTCATCATTTTTTCTTAGATGAGACTTTCCGGCCAAATATAAAAAGGATTTTTCAATATCAAAATAACTTGCATCCTTTGCACGGGATCTGGCCACGACTACTATATCTAAACCACTATTAAATATATTTTCGTGTAGTCGGTAAACTTCTCGAACTAGTCTTGCAAACCTGTGCCTTACAATACTGTTCCCAACTTTCTTGCTAACTGAAATTCCGAGTCTGTTCATATCGGTTTGATTCTCTCTGAGATAAACAACAATATTCTTATCTGCGTAGCTTTTACCGGTTTTATAAACAAGCTGAAAATCAGCAGTCTTTTTTAAACTTTCTGTTTTTTGCATTTAATCAATCCATTTAATGTGCTCTTCTATGAGCAACATAATTCGTAGAAATATGAAAATACGCGAATATGCATCTATGCACATTCGCGTAACAAGACCACAACATTATGTGGTCCTTATTATGCAGATATTTTCTTTCTACCCTTAAGTCTTCTGGCAGCAAGTACCTTTCTGCCTCCCTTAGTTGCCATTCTTGCTCTAAAGCCGTGAACACGAGCTCTCTGAAGCTTATGCGGCTGATAAGTTCTCTTCATAGTCGAAATACACCTCCTTTTACTATCTATTTAGCAAATAAAATAATTGTCTGAATCAGAAAAAATCGTTGTTATTATAATAAAATTAAGCATTTCCGTCAAGTAAAAAAAATATTGTGGATAACTTATAAAAAAGTTTTAAAAAAAATGAATCAACATATGGTGTAAAAAAAAGTTATCCACATCTAAATGTTGATTTTGTGGATAAATTGTTATTATCTGTAAATTTATTTTTTTTATCCACAAAATGTGGATTAGATGTGGAAAACATTTCCGATAAAAAAATCACAATTTTAAAAAAGCCAGTAATAATGCGCCTTAAAGGAAGTGAATAATTAATAGCTACTTTTCCACTTTTCCACTCTATGCATGATTATTATTATCATGAAAAATTTTTTTATAAAAAGTTATCCACAATTTCTGCCTGTTTGATATTTATTTTTCCATAGGATAAAATAAACTCTAAACTTACTATGGGAGAAAGTTATGGAAAAAGCTACAGAAATAACACAAAAACTGGCTGATAATTTTGAAAGCCTGAAAGAAGAAATCAGAGTGGAGCTTGGTATGACAGCTATTTCTTTTGATACCTGGATCAAGCCCCTGTCATTTTATAAATATGATAACGGTACTGTTATTATTCTAATCCCCTTTGATGATACCAACTTTTTAAGTTATATAGAGAGAAAATATCAGAAATTCTTTAAGGTAACTCTCTCTGAGTTTCTAAATGAAAATGTTGAGATAGAATTTCTTTTGGAAAAAGATGCTCATATTAATAATGAAGAAACTACTTCAAAAAATGAAAATGAGACTAAAATAAATCAGAACAACTACGAATTTTCAGGACTTAATTCAAAATACATTTTTGATACATATGTAGTAGGTGGAAATAACAGATTTGCTTACAATGCATCTCTTGCAGTAGCTGAATCACCGGGAGAAGCTTATAATCCTCTTTTCCTTTACGGAGGACCCGGTCTTGGTAAGACTCACCTTATGCATGCAATCGGACATTTCATTATTGAAAACCATCCTAATTTTAAGGTTTTATATGTTACTTCAGAGCAATTTACAAATGAAGTTATTGAATCTATCAGAAGTGGTAAAGCTGAAGCAATGAGCAGACTTCGTGATAAATATCGCACAGTGGATGTTCTGATGGTTGATGATGTTCAGTTTATTATAGGAAAAGAAAGTACTCAGGAAGAATTTTTTCACACCTTCAATGTACTCCATCAGTCCGGTAAGCAGATCATTATTTCATCAGATAAACCTCCGAAGGAAATGGAGACTCTTGAAGAAAGATTCAGATCCAGATTCGAGATGGGACTCATTTCAGATATTCAGGCTCCCGATTATGAAACAAGAATGGCAATCCTTAAAAAGAATGCTGAAAGCTATTCAAAACACATAGACGATGAGATATTTGAATACATTGCTACCAATATCAAATCTAACATCAGAGAACTTGAAGGTGCTTATAACAAAATAATCGCCTTTTCACGTTTAAATAATGTAGAGATTACTTTAGACAATGCAAAAGAAGCTCTTAAGGATATTATTTATCCAGATGTATCCAAGGTTATAACAATTCCTCTTATTATAAGTACTGTTTGCGAACAATACGGAGTTAAGCAGGAAGATATCGCTTCAAAGAAAAGAAATAAAGAAATAGTTCTTCCAAGACAGATTGCTATGTATCTTGCCAGAGAACTTACAGATTCTCCGCTTGAAGAGATAGGAAAATCCTTGGGCAAAAAAGATCATACTACTGTAATGAGCGGTATTAATAAGATAAAGGATCTTTTATCCGTGGATGAAGATCTAAGAAGAAACCTTGATATTATTAATAAGAAACTAAACCCTTCAGTGTGATAAAGTGGATAACTCAGTTTATAAATACTTTATAAATTGTTTATAAACTGGGGATAGGAGTGGAAAACTATTTTATAGTCTCAAATCGCAAAATTTGGCTTGTGTACAACAATTTACTTTTCAACATTAAATTTTTATTTATCAACTATTAAAAATTTGTAAATAAGCCAGATAAATTGTATAATAGATAAGGATTTCCACATATCAACACCTATTATTATTTATATTATTAAATATTATTAATTTATTATATATATGGAGATATGTGCATAATTTTATCTCGTTGAAGGGAGTTTTTAATTCATGAAGTTCGTTTGTTCCAAATCAAATCTTATTGCAGGATTGCAGATTGTATCCAAGGCTGTTCCCAATAAGACAACAATGTCAATTTTGGAGTGCATTCTTGTAGATGCAACAGAGGGAGTAATTAAGTTCATCGCTAATGATATTGATCTTGGAATTCAGACAGAGCTTGATGGTAATATTATCGAGAGAGGTTATATCGCTATTGATGCAAAGATATTCTTTGATATCATCAGGAAGCTTCCTGACAGTGATGTTACCATAGAAGCCGATGCAAACGGTAAGGTTACCATAAGCTGTGAAAAGGCAAAATTCAGTATTGTAGGAAGAAATGCCGATGATTTCACCTATCTTCCCAATATAGAGAGAATAGACGGAATATCAGTATCTCAATATACTCTGAAAAATATTATTCAACAGACTATATTTTCTATTGCGGAAAACGATGCCAATAAAATGATGAGCGGAGAGCTTTTTGAGATAAATCAGGATACACTTAAACTGGTTTCTCTTGACGGACATCGTATTTCTATCCGAAAAATTAAACTTCAAAACAGTTATGAATCAAAGAAAGTAGTAGTTCCCGGTAAAACTTTGTCTGATATAAGCAAGATTATATCTGATAGCACAGAGAACAATGTTGATATCTTCTTTACAGATAAGCACATTTTGTTTGAGTTTGACAGAACTATTGTGGTTTCAAGACTTCTTGAGGGTGAGTATTTCAATATTGATCAGATGCTTTCAAGTGATTATGAGACCAAGATGACAATATCAAGAAAAGAAATGCTTGATTGCATCGACAGAGCTACTCTTCTCGTAAAAGAAGGTGATAAAAAGCCGGTTATCATCTCTATTACTGACGAAAAAATGGAATTGAAGATAAATTCAACCATTGGAAGTATGGATGAAGAGATTGATATAGAAAAGCAGGGTAAAGATCTTATTATAGGCTTTAATCCTAAGTTTTTGATTGATGCCCTCAGAGCAATTGATGACGAAAGTATTGATATTTATATGGTTAATCCCAAAGCTCCCTGCTTCATAAGGGATAAGGATTCAAACTATATTTATCTTGTACTTCCTATTAACTTTACAACAGTGAGCTAAGAAAATGGAAAAGATAACAGTTAATTTAAGAGATGAAGACGAATTTATAAAGCTTGGACAGGCTATGAAAAAGGCCGGTCTTGAGGAATCCGGTGTTGATGCAAAAGTTGATATTCAAAACGGTCTTGTGAAAGTAAACGGTGAAGTTGAAACAAGACGTGGACGTAAGCTTTATAGCGGGGACACTGTTGAGTACGAAGGTGTTCAGGTACAAATTGAGAAATGATAATAAAATCATTAGAACTTACAGATTTTAGAAATTACGAGAATTTAAAAATTGAATTCAGCAGCGGAACCAACATTCTTTATGGTGATAATGCTCAGGGAAAAACAAATATTCTTGAAGCAATTTTTCTTGCTGCTACTACTAAGTCTCATAAGGGAAGCAAAGACAAAGAGATAATTTCCTTCGGTAAGGAAGAGGGACATATAAGAACCATTATTGAAAGAGATGGCGCTTCGTACCGTGTGGATATGCACCTTAGAAAAAGTAAATCCAAAGCGATTGCTATAGATTCACAAAAAATAAGAAAAGCTTCCGATCTGGTAGGAAGATGCAATGTTGTATTTTTTTCTCCAGAAGATCTTAGTATCATAAAAGATGGTCCGGCAGAGAGGCGAAGATTTATGGATATGGAGCTTTGCCAGCTGGATCAAATTTATTTAGAGAATCTTGCAAAATACAATAAGCTTATAACAGAAAGAAATAAAGTATTAAAAGATATGTTTGAACATCCTGAAAACAGTGTTTTATTAGATGTTCAGGATAAGCAGCTTCTTGAATACGGATCTGTAATAATTAAATCCAGGGAAAAATTCATAAAGGATTTATGCGAAATAATAGATCCAATTCACAATAAGCTTACCGGTGGAAGAGAAAAACTGAAAATTTACTATGAACCCAATGTAACTGCTTCGGAATATGAAAATAAACTGGCTTCATCGAGACAAAAAGATATTTATCTGAAGCAGACGACAGTAGGACCTCATAAAGATGATTTTTCATTTAATGTAATTACAGAAAATGTTCCCGAAGAAATAGATATCAGAAAATACGGATCACAGGGACAACAGAGGACAGCCTCGTTGTCGCTTAAGCTTTCGGAAATTGAAATTGTAAAAAAATCAAAAAAAGAAAATCCTGTTCTCTTACTTGATGATGTTTTATCGGAGCTTGACAGCAACAGACAAAATTATCTTTTAAACACAATTGGAGATATTCAGACAATCATTACTTGTACAGGATTAGATGAATTTGTTAACAACCGTTTTGAAATAGATAAGGTATTCAGAGTTGTGAACGGAAGTATACCTGAAGAATAAGAGGATAAAAATGAGTAACGAAGGAAACAATTACGGTGCGGATCAAATACAGATACTTGAAGGACTTGAGGCAGTAAGAAAAAGACCCGGAATGTACATTGGTACAACTGCAGCAAGAGGACTTCATCATCTGGTATATGAGATTGTTGATAACTCAGTAGATGAGGCACTTGCCGGATTCTGTGATCATATTGAAGTTAATATAAATGCAGATAATACTATCACTGTCATGGATAACGGACGTGGTATTCCTGTTGATGTTAACCATAAATCAGGACTTACCGGAGTTGAAGTAGTATTTACAATTCTTCATGCCGGCGGTAAGTTCGGCGGTGGCGGTTATAAAGTATCCGGAGGACTTCATGGAGTTGGAGCTTCTGTAGTTAATGCCCTCTCCGAGTGGCTTGAAGTTGAGGTAATGAGAGGCGGAAAAATATATCAGCAGCGATATGAGAGAGGTAAAGTTTGTTTTCCTCTTAAAGAGATCGGAACCACAGAAGCAGAAAAGTCAGGAACAAAGGTATCTTTTAAACCCGATGCCCTCATTTTTAAAGAGACAACTGTCTTTGATTTTAATGTATTAAAACAAAGGCTTAGAGAAATGGCGTTTCTTACAAAGGGACTCAGTATTACTTTAAGAGATTATCGCGTAGCTGAAGGAGAAGAAATTATCGAGCAGAACTTCTGCTACGAAGGCGGTATCAAGGAATTTGTGCAGTATCTCAATAAGAGTAAGACTGTTCTTTATGATCAGATTATGTATTTTGAGGGAAATAAAAACAATGTTCAGGTGGAAGTTTCTCTCCAGCATAATGATTCATTTAATGAGAGCACATATACATTCGTTAATAATATAAATACACCTGAGGGAGGAACTCATCTTGAGGGCTTCAAGGTTGCACTTACGAAGACCTTTAATGATTATGCAAGAGAAAAGAAGATGCTCAAGGATAATGAGGAAAATCTCACAGGTGATGATATCCGTGAGGGTCTTACCTCAATTATCAGCGTAAAAATTGAAGATCCTCAGTTTGAGGGACAGACCAAACAAAAGCTTGGAAATTCTGAGGCAAGAGGTGCAGTTAACAGTATTGTTTCTGAACAGCTTACGTATTTCCTTGAACAGAATCCTCAGGTTGCCAAGGTTATACTCGAGAAAGCTATTCTTGCTCAGCATGCAAGAGATGCTGCAAGAAAGGCAAGAGATCTTACAAGAAGAAAATCAGCCCTTGATGGACTTGGACTTCCCGGAAAGCTTGCGGATTGTTCCGATAAGGATCCAAAAAATTGTGAGATTTTCATAGTTGAGGGAGATTCCGCGGGCGGATCCGCAAAGACTGCAAGATCAAGAGCAACACAGGCTATTCTTCCGCTTAGAGGTAAAATTCTGAACGTTGAAAAAGCAAGAATAGACAAAATATACGGAAATGCTGAAATTAAGGCAATGATTACTGCCTTTGGTACAGGTATTCATGATGATTTTGATATCGAAAAGCTTCGTTACAACAAAATCATTATTATGACTGATGCCGATGTTGACGGTGCTCATATTGCAACACTTATGCTCACTTTCCTTTACAGATTTATGCCTGAGCTTATTAAAACAGGCCATGTTTATCTTGCTCAGCCTCCGCTTTACAAGCTTGAGAAGAACAAAAAGGTCTGGTATGCATACAGTGATGAAGAATTAAATAAAATCCTCAACGATGTAGGACGAGATCAGAATAATAAGATTCAGAGATATAAGGGACTTGGAGAGATGGATCCCGAACAGCTTTGGGAGACAACCATGGATCCTGACAGACGAGTACTTCTTCGTGTAAATATTGATGAGGAAGCTGAATCTGATATTGATGTTACGTTTACAACACTTATGGGTGACAAAGTAGAACCCAGACGTGAATTTATTGAGAAAAACGCGAAATTTGTTAAAAACCTTGATATTTAAGAGGATAAAAAATGGCTGATAACAATAACAACAATAATAATGGTGAAAACCTTTCGGATGATGTATTCGATCAGGTGACCACCGACAGAATAAAGGAAGTAGATCTTCAGAAAACCATGGAGTCGGACTATATCGACTATGCCATGAGTGTTATCGCATCCCGTGCACTTCCGGATGTAAGAGACGGACTTAAGCCTGTTCAGAGAAGAATTCTCTACTCCATGATCGAACTTAATAACGGTCCCGACAAGCCTCATCGTAAATGTGCACGTATTGTCGGTGATACAATGGGTAAATTCCACCCCCATGGTGACAGCTCTATTTATGGATCTTTGGTAAATATGGCACAGCCCTGGTCAATGAGATACTGCCTGGTCGACGGACACGGTAACTTCGGATCTGTAGATGGTGATGGCGCAGCTGCCATGCGATATACAGAGGCAAGACTTACCAAGATATCAATGGAGATGACGGCTGATATCAATAAAGATACGGTCGATTTTACACCTAACTTTGATGAGACAGAAAAAGAGCCTGCTGTACTTCCCGCAAGATTTCCGAATCTTCTTGTAAACGGAACTACAGGTATCGCCGTTGGTATGGCGACAAATATTCCACCTCACAATCTTCGTGAGGTTATTGCTGCTGTTGTAAAGATGATCGACAACAGAGTAAATGAGGATAGAGCTACAGATATAGAGGAGCTTCTTCCGATTGTTAAAGCACCCGATTTTCCTACAGGTGGTATAATTCTCGGCACTAGAGGTGCAGAGGAGGCTTATAGAACAGGAAGAGGAAAAGTAGTTGTTCGTGCGGTTACAGATATTGAGGCAATGCCCAATGGTAAGAGCAGAATCATTGTTACTGAGCTGCCTTATCTTGTTAATAAGGCCAATCTTATAGCAAAAATAGCCGAGCTTGTAAAACTTAAAAAGCTAGATGGTATCACAGCTCTTCGCGATGAATCGGACCGTGAGGGTATGAGAGTTGTTATTGAACTGCGACATGACGTAAATGCAAACGTTATGCTCAACAGACTGTTTAAGCATACACAGCTTCAGGATTCCTTTGGAATCATTATGCTTTCACTTGTAAATAATGAGCCCAAGATACTTGGACTTGTTGATATGCTTCATCACTATATCGTCCATCAGGAAGAAGTAGTGACAAGAAGAACCAGATATGATCTAAACAAGGCTGAGGAAAGAAATCATATTGTTGAGGGATTGCTCATAGCCCTTGATAATATCGATGAAGTAATCAAGATTATTCGCGGAAGCAAGACTGTTCAGATAGCAAAAGAACAGTTGATGGAACGCTTTGGATTATCTGATGCTCAGGCACAGGCTATCGTTGATATGCGTCTTCGTACTCTCACCGGCTTGGAGAGAGACAAGCTTGAGCAGGAGCACGCAGAACTCTTAAAGAGAATCGAAGAATTGAAGCTTATTCTTTCAGATAAAAAGGTTCTCCTTGGAGTAATAAGAAAAGAAATCTCAGAAATTTCCGATAAATACGGTGATGATCGTAAGACACAGATCGGACATGATGATTCCGATATCAACATTGAGGACATGATTCCAAATGTTAATACGGTTATTGCTATGACAAATGTAGGATATATCAAACGTATGTCTATTGATAACTTCCGTGCGCAAAATCGCGGAGGTAAGGGAATAAAGGGAATATCCACAATTGAGAACGATTATGTGGAAGACCTTCTTATGACTACAACCCACAATTACATTATGTTCTTTACTAACAAGGGTCGTGCATACAGACTTAAGGCTTATCAGATTCCAGAAGCATCAAGAACATCAAGGGGAACAGCTATTGTTAATTTACTCCAGCTTTCTCCCGAAGAAAAGATAACTGCGACTATTCCGATAAAGGAGTATACAGAAGAAAAGAATCTGTTTATGGTTACCAAAAAGGGAACTGTAAAAAAGACTCCTATAATGGAATTTGCAAATGTAAGAAAGAACGGCCTTACAGCAATTAATCTCGATGATGATGACGAACTTATAGAGGTTAAGACCACAAAGTCCGATTCTGAGATATTCCTTATTACCAGAAACGGAATGTGCATTAGATTTAAGGAGACAGATGTTAGACCTACCGGAAGAACATCAATGGGTGTAAGAGGAATTATGCTCGGCGACCAGGATGAGGTTGTTGGAATGCAGCTTAATTCCCAGGGTGATTCACTTCTTATAGTTTCTGAAAAAGGATTTGGAAAGAGAACCGAGCTTTCAGAATTCCACATCCAGCTTCGCGGTGGAAAAGGTGTAAAGTGCTACAAGATTACTGAGAAGACCGGTAATGTAATAGGTGTAAAGGCTGTTAAGGATGAACATGAAATCATGATGATAACTGACAGCGGAATACTTATTCAGCTTCGAATGGAGGAAATAACCATTCACGGAAGAGTGACCTCCGGTGTTAAGATGATAAATCTAGATAAGGGTGTCAGTGTAGTAGCAATTGCGAAGGTACGTGAAAAGGTATCAAACGGTGACGAAGAATTTGAAAATATCGAAGATGCCATGGAAGAGATACCCGAAGGCGAAGAAATAGTCCCGGATGATGATTTTGATGATGAAGAGATAGAAGAATCCGAAGATAGTACTGAAGATACAGATGAAGAGTAAATCTTATGAGAGTTGGACTTTTAATATCCGAATTTAAAGACAATAATACATGTGATATTTGTCTTGGAGCAGATGCGGCTGCCAGGGACTTAGGGGTAGAGCTTGTCATTTTTCCCGGTAAAGTAATGATTACTGATAAGAATTATAGCGAAGAAAGAGCCTATGATTATCAATATCAGGCAGTTTATGACTATATCTATGAAGCCGGTTTTGACGGACTTATTGTGGATATAGAGCATATCGGAAATAAAGCTCCTATTCTCAAAAAAGAAGCATTTTTGAAGCAATTCGGTAAAAAACCGCTTCTTAATCTTTCGAATATGGAAGGCTTCGAGTGCGTATCCTATGCAAAGGATACAGATTCCTATGAAAAGGGTTTTCTTGCAATTGAACAGATTATCAGGAAAATATCCGGTAATGAAGTAAAAGCAAAAAGGCAGAAAATAAGCAGCATTTCAAAGGAATCCATAATTAATATTATAGGAAAAACCGCACGTTTCTCAGAGATTGCATCACAGGCTAATTACTCTAAAGAGAATTATGATGAATCTGTAAAGAAAATGGAAAAGTGCTTTGATAACATAGAAGTATTTTTCCTTGAAAATCCTCAGATATGTTCCTTAAAAAAGGGATGGAATGTGCCTAAGCACTGTAAAAGAATAATAATTATCAAAGACGGAAAGGCCGGAAAAAAAGAGAAAATCAAGGATATGGAGACATCTGATATTTTTGATCTATCGGAAATAAAAGGCACTAAGGTCATTAGAAACATATTCAGAAAAGATAAGCAGTACGGATTCTTTATTATGGGATTTGATGACTCTTTCAGAATAGAGAATTACGATGATCTTATTACCGGAATTATTCTTAGCTCGATAAGAATAAATTTCCTTAAAAAATTCCTGTATGACACAGAGAAAGAGCTCACACAGTGTCAGGAAAAACTTGCAAGGGACGGATCGGTCCTCGATCATATCGGCGATGAAGATTATCTTACAGATCTTCCGAACAGAAGAGGATTTTTTGCAAAGGCTTATGATCTTCTTAAATCCGATTTCAAAGAAGGAACCTATGCCGTAGTTGCATATATTGATATGGATTCACTTAAAAATATCAATACAATTCACGGGCATGATGAGGGAGACAATGCTGTTAAAAGGGTTGCCGAAATCCTTAAGGAAGTGTTCGGTGAAAACAGTGTTTGCGGAAGAATAAGAGGAGATGAATTCGCTGTAATAGAAGTTACGACAGAGGAAGACAAAGCTGAAGAACTTCGTACAGAGATGGCCAGACAGAATAACAAGCTTCTTATGGATAATACTAAATATCTGAATCATCTGATTTATTCAATCTGCGAATTCGATTATGAGGAAAGCCTGTCTCTTAGAGAAATGCTGAAGGAAACGGATGACAATTTAAAGAATATGCGCCGTATGGAGACCATAGGAAAATAAAAAAACAGTTAAGTATATTTTTAGAATTTACAAGGTTGTGAAAATAACAAAAACAAGATAAAATGTGCTTAATTGGAGTACTACGGACAATTATTTACGAGGATAAACTATGGGAACAGATGCAAATGGATTAGATCCTGAACAGCAGGCACTTTTAGCCAGCATAATGGGAAAATCTTCACAGCAAGGTGCGGGAAATTTTAGTATGCCTGCAGCTACTCCTGCAGCGGCAGCAGCTCCTCCGGATCCTGCAAACAGCGGTAAAATGCTTAGTCAGTCAGAGATAGATGCGCTTATTGCTTCAATGAATAAATAATTATACAGGTTAAGCCTCTCTTTTTAGAGAGGCTTATTAGATATAGTGGAGTATTAAAATGTCTAACCAAATACCAAATACAGAAGAACCTCATTATAAGCACCAGATACGAAGATTTACCGGCACAATTAAATGGCTGGTGCTTGGTGTTATAGTGGGAATTATCATAGGGGCAGTCGGGGCTGCCTTTTTCCATGGAATAAGGATTGTTACGCAGTTTAGAAAAGCACATAGCTTTATGATTTTTCTCTTGCCTCTGGCAGGTCTAATAATTGTTTTCCTATACAGACTGTCAAAAGAGTATGAGGACACAGGTACAAATCTTGTTATAACTACTATCTCAGCGGGAGACCATCTTCCGAAAAGAAAGATACCTCTTATTTTTATTGCAACTATACTGACTCATCTGTGCGGTGGTAGTGCCGGAAGAGAAAGCGCTGCCTTGCAGCTTGGAGGAAGTATAGGTCACAATTTTGGTGAGCTTATCGGACTTGATGAGGACGACTGTAAAATAATTACAATGTGCGGAATGAGTGCGGCTTTTGCAGCACTTTTCGGGACACCAATGGCGGCAGCATTTCTTGCTATGGAAATTGAGGCTGTTGGAGTAATGTATTATGCAGCTCTTATACCATGTGTATTATCTGCTCTTGTTTCCAGCAGTCTTGCTTCATATCTTGGTACAATACCGGATGTTTTTACTGTGAGCATAGTTCCGGAGTTTACTGTGGGTAATGCTGTAAAGGGATCTGTACTTGCAGTTCTATGTGCACTTATAAGTATTCTGTTTTGCATAGTTGTGAAAAAGAGCGGAGATCTCTACAAAAAATACTTTAAGAATCCATATATTAGAATTTTTGTAGGTGGATGTCTCGTAGTATTATTAACACTCCTTGTAGGAAATAATAACTATAACGGTGCGGGAATGGATGTTATAGAGCTTGCAACCAAGGGAGAAGCGCCATATCCGGCATTTGCGCTTAAGATGCTATTTACGGCAGTCACTATTGGAGCCGGATATAAGGGTGGTGAGATGATTCCGGCACTTTATATAGGTGCAACCTTCGGATGCCTGTATTCTCAGATATTCGGATATAATTCTGCACTTTGCTCAGCAATAGGAATGGGAGCACTTTTCTGCGGAATCACAAATTGCCCTATTTCATCTCTTCTTTTGTGCTTTGAAATGTTTGGATATAACGGAATGCCATATTTCCTTCTAACAATAGCTCTAAGCTATACCTTTTCAGGCTATTACGGAGTTTACGGATCACAGAAAATTATGTATTCTAAGTTCCATAACAAGTATATTAATCACAAGACCAGATAAAAAAATAATAGGGGTATGAGTATGTCAAAAAAGTTAGTGTCCTGGAATGTAAACGGACTTCGCGCCTGCGTATCCAAGGGAGAATTTCAAAAGTTTATGGAAGAGGAAAAGCCTGATGTAATAGGTCTTCAGGAGACAAAACTTCAGGAGGGACAGATAGAGCTTGATCTTCCCGGCTATCACCAGTACTGGAATTATGCCGAGAAAAAAGGATATTCCGGAACAGCTCTCTTCACAAAGGAAGAGCCGATAAACGTAACCTACGGAATAGGAATAGAAGAACATGACCATGAGGGCAGAGTAATTACTGCCGAATATCCGGACTACTATTTCATAACAGTCTATGTTCCAAATGCCAAGGATGATCTCTCAAGACTCGAATACAGATGTGCTTGGGAGGATGATTTCCTTAAATATATAAAAACTCTTGAGGAAAAAAAGCCGGTAATATACTGCGGTGATCTTAATGTTGCTCATAAGGAGATAGACCTTAAGAATCCCAAACCCAATAGAGGACATGCCGGATTTACTGATGAGGAGCGCGAGAAATTTGATAACGTTGTAGCTTCTGATTTAATTGATACTTTCAGATATTTTTATCCGGATCTGGAGGGAGCTTATTCCTGGTGGTCTTACAGATTTCAGGCAAGAGCTAAGAATGCAGGATGGCGTATAGACTATTTTGTGACATCCAAGTCGCTTGAAAACAAGCTTGCAGATGCTGTTATTTATAAAAATCAGATGGGATCGGATCATTGTCCTGTGGGATTATTACTGAAGTAATTATAAACTCTGCGGAGAAATCCGCGGAGTTTTTGACCTTAAACCTAAAACACCCTATAATTAGAACATGTCATTTAATTCATTTTCATTTATTTTAATATTTTTACCCGTAGTCCTTATTATTTGGTACGGATTAAACTATTTTGAGAAACGGAAGCTGGCGGATTTATCCCTTATTGCGGCTTCTTTAGTTTTGTATGGAATTTTTTCGACTAATTTTGTCATTATTCTTTTAATATCCTGCATCGGTACATTTGGTATTACAAAGCTGATGACAAAATATGAAGGAGCTTCCAAGGCTTTTTTAGCTACGGGAATAATCGGAAACCTGTTACTTCTCGGATATTTTAAGTATACAAACTTTTTTCTTACAAACATTTTTGCAGTATTAGGAAAAGAATTGTCCGAACTGAAGATTATTTTACCAATTGGAATAAGCTTTTATGTCTTTTCTCAGATAGCATTTTTGATAGATTTATATAGATATAGTAAAGGAACTGACAACAGAGAGTCTTTTGACATGGAATCTGTATCACTATCCGAATACATTCTTTACATCACTTATTTTCCCAAAATAATTCAGGGACCTATTGCCCTTCCGGGAGAAATGATATCCCAGTTCAGAAGCGCCGAAAAGAGAAAACCCTCAGCTGAAAATTTTAGAAAAGGGATAGAACTTTTTACTATAGGTCTTTCAAAAAAGGTACTGCTTGGAGATAATCTTTCTAAGATAGCGGATTATGGATTTCAATATACCTACTACATGGATACACTGACGGGACTTCTGGTTCTTATATCTTATTCATTGCAGTTGTACTTTGACTTTTCGGGATACTGCGACATGGCAGAGGGTGTCAGTATGATGCTTGGAATAGAACTTCCAAGAAATTTCAACTCACCCTATAAAGCAATAAGTGTAAGAAATCTCTGGCAGAGATGGCATATGACACTTACAAGATTTTTTGTTAGATATGTTTATATACCGCTTGGTGGTTCAAAAAAAGGAAAGCTAAGAACAGCTCTTAACGTCCTGATAGTATTCGTTTTAAGCGGGTTCTGGCACGGAGCTGGATGGACTTATATATGCTGGGGACTTGTAATGGGAATTATGGTCGTCTTTGATGATCTTGGAATAATTGCCACAAAAGGAGATATAAAAAAGCATTATCTTTTACGAGAAAAGCCAATGTTTATAATACCCCAGAAAATAGGACAGATATTAACTTATATTATATTCCTTGTATCGCTGGTATTTTTCAGATCTCAGAATATGACTTATGCCCTGCAATATTTTAAGCAGTTGTTTATACCTACCTGGCCGGGATTTATGTATAAGACTTCGGCAGTGCTTGATATACCTGAGAATTATCTTGCGACAACTGCGACGAACCTGTATGCAAAAAACATGACAAATATGGTTTATCTGGTGAGCTGGATCATCCTTCTTATAATTTCATTTATCGTTATAAGAAGCAAAAATGCAAAAGAAATTGTGGATAGCGGAGCAACATCAAAGAGATTTACAGCGTTTCTTGTGATACTTTTTGTCTGGTCCTTTATTTCATTATCACAGGTTAGTACCTTTATATACTTCCAGTTCTGAGTGCGAGCTGAATTTATTGAGTAATAACATGAATAAAAGCAAAGATTTAAACTTCATAAAAAATTTTATAAGAGCTGTTATCATTATTGTCTTATTGATAGGAGTAATGGTTTTTCTTATCGATCCCTTTTTCCATTATCATAAGCCGTGGTTTGGTTTGAAGGCTGTTCTCAATGATAAGGAATATCAGTGCATCGGAACGCTGAGACATTTTGATTACGATGCGCTTATTGTGGGATCTTCGGTTGCCGAGAACAATGACAACAGCTGGTATGATGAAGCTTTTAATTGTAAATCCATAAAGGCAATCCGTTCGTATGGTGCGACGGCGGATCTGTGCTATCTTTTGGATGAAGCATTTTCATCAGGCAATGACATAAAGAAAATATTTTATAATATAGACCCTTCATCACTTAATGCGGATGTGGCTCCTACCTTTGAATCGACGGGATGTCCGATGTATCTATATGATAAAAATCCCTTAAATGACATCAGATATTTATATAACAAGGGTGTCATTTTTGAGAAGATACCATATATGCTGGTTAATTCATATCTTGTGGACTACGATGAAAATCTCTCATATAACTGGGCTAAGTGGAAAAACTTTGGAAGTGAGAGTGCCCTTGGTTTATATTTTAGGCCAAAGACAAAAAAGTCCATGATGGATGAAACAGTTTATGATGATAAACTTTTGGGCAATATCGAACTACTTACAACCGAAGTAGAAAATCATCCTGATACGGAGTTTTATTTCTTTTTCCCTGCTTACTCTATGCTCTGGTGGGACGGAATATACAGAACCGGAGAAAGAGATGCGTTTATCCACTGTGAAAAGGAGATGGTTAAAACTCTTTTAAAATATGAAAATGTAAGAGTTTTCTGTTTTCAGGATGAGGAAGAGATAATAACAAATCTGGATAATTATATGGATTCCATCCACTTTTCACCGGAAATAAATAAATATATGCTGGATAAGATGGTAGGGGATGAAAATAGGATGACAGAGGCAAATTATGAAGATATACTTGATAATATGAAAAACCTGTCAGACAGAATAGTTAATGAACTCATAGTACCTTATGAGGAAAACGGCCAGATTACTTACGAGCAATGATAGTAGAGACTAAATTATCGAATTTAATAAAATGGGGGAAAGCTGTAGTGTTATTATGCACTATGGCTTTTCTGTGCTCTTGCGCAAATTTTGGCGATGATGATGACAGAGCACAGAAAACCGGTGCGGATGTTTATGTCTATGATTTTGAGGATCTGGGAATAGAACTTTTAAAAAACAATGAGTATATATCCCTGAATTACGACAGTAGCGGGATTTACGGGTTAAAGAAAAGCAACAATGACGGTCACATTAATTACAGTTTTTCCCGTATAAAGAATGGACAGACAAGAGTGGAAGAAATTCTTATAGGCTCGGGTAATACCAGATTTGATTATCTTTGCACAGATAATAATGATAATTTTTATGTTTTAAGGACAATTTATCCCGATAAAAAGGGCGTTGATAATAATAATGATGACTATGAGTATAGCGGAAAAGGAGAGAAGAAGCTTGTAAAGTATTCTCCTTCAGGTGATCAAATCTGGGCAGCAGCGTTAACTACTCAGGATGCTGCGGGTTACATCAGAGATATGGCTTATGTCAAAGAAATAGGAATACTTACCTGTTCCACAGAAGGTTTATCTTTGTATGATGAGTTGACAGGAGAAGGAAAGGCTATTGTCTCCAAAGATAAAGGGGACATACATGGTGACCGCGAACTACTTGTATCTCCGGACGGGACAGTATATGCAGTTGAGACTGACAGTAGTTGGAAGTATATAGTTTATGAATTTGATACAAAGAAAATGAATCTTGGGAAAAAGTATAATATTCCCAAGGAAGTTCCGATGGGAGCCAAGTTTTTCACAGGTACAGATAATGATTTTTATTACATTGATAAAAACTGTATATATGCCTTCAATAAGGGTGATGAAAAGACAAGAAAAATATGCGACCTGATTGATTCTGCTTTTTATGCGGATAATATAGTTCTCTTGTTTGAAAAATCCGAAGATGAGTATGAAATAATAGCTGATTATAACACGGCAAGCAGTCGTGCTTTTTCCATGAGAAAAAAAGACAGCCAAAGTGATGAAAAAAAGTCCATCACCATCG
The DNA here is from genome assembly GCF_000424485.1 of Butyrivibrio sp. WCD2001. Taxonomy (NCBI): domain Bacteria; kingdom Bacillati; phylum Bacillota; class Clostridia; order Lachnospirales; family Lachnospiraceae; genus Butyrivibrio; species Butyrivibrio sp. WCD2001. The sequence goes on from NZ_AUJZ01000008.1 coordinate 91,854, forward strand.
GAATTACCACCAGTGATTCTTATGTGAGACAACAGGTAAATATATTCAATCAGGAAAACAGGGAATATAACATAATACTGACGGATTATACAGAGAACAGTCTCCTCGGTTATCATTCGGCATACGGAAGATTACTGGAGGATATGCAAAAAGGAAAAGGTCCTGATATTCTGATCCTCAGTTCTTATTCGGACATGTGCGATCTTCGTTCAAAGGGATTCCTTGAACCGATTGATTCATATCTTAGAAATGATGTTGAAATTTCATCAAATAAGTATATTGAGAATATTGCAGGGGCAATTAAAGAAAACGGAAAGCAGTTTGCAATAATGCCGTATTTTTCTATAAATACCTGCGCTGCTTCAAGTGAATTTCTTGGAGACGAGGCGGTCAGTCTGTCTAATTACAGGAATCTGTGTAATAAGCATAATGTCAAAATTCAGAATGTAATGGGAACAATGAATTTTGCAGGAGCTGACATATTGTATGAGACATCAGGCTTTGACTTTATTGACATAAAAGAAAAAACCTGCGATTTTCAGAATTACAATTTTATCAATCTGATAAGTTTAATCAGAGAAGTAAAAAGAGCGGAAGATAGCGATATTTACAAACCTCTTGATTCAAACTGCTATATTGAAAACAAATCGATGCTTCTTCCCTATGTCATTTCAAGTTTTGAGGATTATCGTATAATTCGTGACGGATATTTTAAATCGGATATCTTTTTCAACGGTTATCCTTCCATAGGTGGAGGAATATCATATATTGAACCCGGGATGATGCTTTCAATTAACAGCAGAAGCGAGTACAAAGAAAAAGCATATGAATTTATAAGATATTTTCTTCTTGATGAGTATCAGTACAGCATAGAATGGGGCTTTCCGGTATATGAAAATGCTCTGGATCTCCTTATGGATAAATCGACCAGAGCACGGTATTACATAGACGATTCAGGAAAAAGGGTAGATACAAACAGTACAATAACTATAGGAAAAAGAGAATTTGTGATCACACCGCTGACGACGAGTGAAGCATCATATATGAAAGAATTCATTTGTTCTTTGAATAAGCTGCAATATAGAGACCCCGAGATAGTAAGCCTTATCTCAGAATCCGTAAAGCCTTACTACATCGGGGACATAACCGCAGAAAAAGCATCTTCACTTGTTCAGCACAGAATAGAAAAATACTTAAAAGATAATAATTCTTAATAAGATCCCATATCATGGAACAAATCGTAGGAATCCTGAAGAAGCTGTCTTATATTGGTAAAATCTTTGTTTGCAACAGCTGTATAAAGAGTATCAACAAGGAAAAGCTGCGCAAATCTTGAACTTGTTACACCGCTTTTTTTATCGATTTCAGGAGATGTTGTAAAGAGAACATGGTTACATCCCTGAGCCAGAGGGCTGTTTCCGAGCTTTGTAATTGCTACTGTCTCGGAATGTTTGTCATTTGCGATTTTAAGAAGCTGCATAATTTCATCGCTTTTTCCGGAGTCGCAGAAGAAGATAGCAACATCATTCTCCTGAAGCTGGGCTGCGTTCATAAGGCTGTTATGAAAATCCTCGTTGTAGGTCACATTGTAGGAAAGTCTCTGAAATTTGGTGAAAAGATCGGAGGCTGCCAGAGAACTGCTTCCAACTCCGAATATTCTGATCATTCTGGCACCGACAATAGCATCTACGGCGCCTTCGAAGGATTGAGTATCAAAGAGCCTGTAGGTTGTCTGAATAGCCTGAGAGCTTGTAGCACAGATATTATCAGCTATAGCCTGCATTGAGGTATATTGATTGATATCCTTGAATTCAATATGAGGACCCGCTTTTTCAGCCTTTTTGGCATCTGAGAAAATTTCTCTTTTAAGGCCCTTTAGTCCTGAATATCCAAGGGACTTGGAAAATCTGCTCCAGGTCGCCTGTGTTGTACCTGATGCTTCGGCAAGCTCTGCAACGGTATTGTTGTATATGCTTGAATCATTCTTTAAACAGTAATCAGCTGCTTTTCTTTCTTCTCTGGTAAGGTTTGCATAAACACTTTTAATTCTTTCTTCCAATAATGACATAGTTGATCTCCATTCCTGTAAACGTGAGACTAACATAATTAACCATTTATAGTATATCGCAAAATCAGTAATTACATTATTAAATAACAATAATATATTTATGCATTTATTAAAATTTTATAAATGATAAAATGTATAAGATTTATTTGTTATACTAAATATCAGTAAGGATAAATTTTTTTGATTACAGGGTTAATTAAGCGGATGGATTTAATATCCTATGCTAAAAGAAAGGAGATTTTATACTATGAAATGGGTATGTGCAGTATGTGGTTATGTTCATGAGGGAGATCAGCCCCCGGCAGAGTGTCCTGTATGCCATGCTCCCGCAGAGAAGTTCAAAAAGCAGGAAGGTGAGAAGGTTTGGGCATGCGAACACGTTGTAGGTGTTGCTTCCAGTGCTCCTGAAGAAATCAAGAATGGTCTTCGTGAAATGTTCAATGGTGAGTGCTCTGAGGTAGGTATGTACCTTGCTATGGGCAGAGTAGCTACTCGTGAAGGATATCCTGAAATTGGCGCATTCTTTGAGAAAGCTGCCTGGGAAGAAGCTGAGCATGCTGCTCATTTTGCTGAGCTCCTTGGAGAAGTCATCACAGATTCCACAAAGAAAAACCTCGAGCTTCGTGCTGATGCTGAATATGGAGCTACACAAGGCAGAGCAGATCTTGCCAAGAAAGCAAAAGCGCTTGACCTTGACGCTATCCATGACATTGTGCATGAAATCGGACGTGATGAGGCAAGACACGGTAAGGCATTCCAGGGACTCCTTGACAGATATTTCAAATAAATATAGAGCAGAGCTTATAAGTAAAAATGATATGAGAGAGAACCGATGTCAATGGATGCCGGTTCTCTCTTTTTGTTTGCGTTGTCACAAATGCCGGAAGATGATAAATTTAGATTAGCGCTTTTATATAAACATTAATATGACAAAACATAGAAGCAACGCAGAAAGAGGGCAGAATTATGAGTTATAAGATCGGAATAATCGGTGCAATGGAAATAGAGGTTGAAAGCCTCAAAAAGGAAATGACGGTTACAAGAACTCTTACAAAGGCAAACATGGAGTTTAATGAAGGAAAGCTCGGAAACACCGAAGTGGTTGTTGTAAAAAGCGGAATCTGCAAGGTAAATGCAGCTCTCTGTGTGCAGATTCTTGTGGATGACTTCAAGGTAACCCATGTAATAAATACCGGGGCAGCAGGCTCACTTGATGCAAAAATCGATATCGGTGACTTTGTTGTATCAACTGATGCTGTATACCATGATGTAGATGCCACAATTTTCGGATATAAGAAGGGTGAGATTCCTCAGACAGGATGCCGTGAGTTCACCGCTGATTCCTGGATGGTGGAAAATATCAAGAAGGCAGCAGAAACTGCCGGCATTACAGGAAAACTGTGGGACGGAAGAGTATGCTCCGGAGATCAGTTCATTTCGGATAATTCTGTTAAGGATTCAATCAAGAAGGAATTTGATGGTCTTTGCTGCGAGATGGAGGGCTGCGGAATCGCCCAGGCATGCTTCCTTAACAACATTCCTTTTGTTATCCTTCGTGCTATTTCGGATAAGGCAGATGGCAGCGACATAATGGATTATCCGGAGTTTGAGAAGAAGGCTGCAAAGGACTGCGCTGCACTTACTGAAGCTTTCATCAAAGCTATCTAAATATTTTACATTCTGTACTGACTGGGAGTACAGCCCAGTTCTCTTTTGAAATATCGATTGAAGTGATATATGTTGGTAAAGCCGCATTGCTCGGCGACATCCGACACACGAAGTTCTTTGTTGGTAAGGAGATGCTTGGCCTTATCAATTCTGGCTGTGATGAGATCATCCTTGGGACTTGTGAAGAAAAAGGTCTTGTAATAATGATAGAGCTGACTTCTCCCAAGGTGTGTCTCTTTGCAGATTTTTTCTATATTCCATTCCTCTGAACATCTTTGAAGCATATTGATTCTGAAGGCTGAGAGAAATGAGTATATTCCGCCACCTTCCTCTAGAGGTGCGGGACTAAATATACTTCGCTCCGCAGATATTAGTAGTTCCATGATAAGAAGATCTATCATACGTTCTTTTCTCGACTGCTTTGAAAGGTATTCAAATTGGATACGCCGCAGGCAGTCGATGATAGCTTCGTCATCATTCGGGTGGAAAAGCGTGTTCATCGGTATCTGAAGACCGCGGATTTCTTCTGGATCACAGGTAAAGTGGACAAAGGAGTTCGAAAAAGAAGACACGGCCTGATAGTACTGCGGATGTCCCGGAGTAAATAATATACAATCACCTGATACCGCAGACTTCTGGACAAGCCTTAGACCGTCTCTTTCAACTGTTTCATATCCTGCATTATGCCTATTTTCTGAGCCTGCAGGAAAATAAAAGGTCATAGGCGAAGTCAGATGTAAAAACAAATAATCGCCGCTGCCGTCAGGTCTGTATATTATATCTTTGTCTGGATTGCGGTAATTATAACCGCAGTAATCAGTTCTAAACATAAATCCAATGCCTCACGAATAGAAAGTATTAAAATCTATATCAATAATTCTAAATTTACACCGGACAAAAAGTCAATAAAAATGGATTAAATAACATTTAAATATGCCTTAGTGTCTGTAATAATGAAAATTACCAAGAACAAAAAATCAATAGATTGTATTTTGGAGGATATAAAATGGCTAAGAAATTACAGAAGGCTCAGCTTTGCATAGACAGAGACTTTGAGATCAGCAAGATAGATGAGAGAATATTCGGTTCCTTCCTTGAGCATCTCGGAAGAGCGGTTTATGAGGGTATTTATCAGCCCGGAAATAAGAATGCGGACAAGGACGGATATCGCAAAGATGTACTTAAGCTCATAAATGAGATACATGTACCGATAGTAAGATATCCGGGAGGTAACTTCGTATCCGGCTTTAACTGGGAGGACAGCGTAGGTCCCAAAAAGGATCGTCCCCGCAGAATAGAGCTCGCATGGAACGTTGTGGAGACCAACCAGTTCGGACTCAACGAGTTCATGGAGTGGTGTAAAAAGGCAAATACAAAGCCCATGATGGCAGTTAACCTCGGAACAAGAGATATAGATGCGGCAAAGAATATTGTAGAGTACTGCAACATCAAGAGCGGCACATATTACAGTGATCTTCGTATTAAGCATGGTGTGAAAAATCCGCACGACATTAAGCTTTGGTGCCTCGGAAATGAGATGGACGGCCCCTGGCAGATCGGCCATATGACGGCACAGGAATACGGCATGAAGGCAGGAAGAGCAGGCCACATAATGAAGCTTGTTGATCCTTCAATAGAGACTGTTGTTTGCGGATCTTCATCACTTTACATGGATACCTTTGGAGAGTGGGAAAAGACGGTGCTTGAATGCAGCTATGATTCTGCTGATTATTTATCACTTCATACCTATTATGGTAATCCCGAGGATGATACACCAAACTTCCTTGCAAGTAATGTGGCAATGGATAAATTTATTTCACAGGTAATCTCTATTTGTGATTATGTAAAGGCAGTTAAGAGAAAGAACAAGACTATCAATCTTTCCTTCGATGAGTGGAACGTATGGTATCACAGCAACGAGCAGGATAAGAAGCTTGAGAAATGGGTTGAACATCCGCATCAGCTTGAGGATGTATACAACTTTGAGGATGCCCTCCTTGTGGGCTCAATGCTCATAACACTTCTTCGTCACGCTGACAGAGTAAAGATTGCATGCCTTGCACAGCTTGTAAATGTTATTGCACCCATTATGACAAGTGATACAGGCGCATGGAGACAGACCATTTTCTATCCATATATGCACGCAAGCCTCTACGGAAGAGGAACGGTTCTCAACACAGTTGTTAAGTCTCCTTCCTACGAGAGTAAGCACGGCGATGCTCCTTATATCGATAGTGTTGTTACTGCTGATGATGAAAATGAGACAATCACAATTTTTGCAGTAAACAAGAATCTTGGAGAAGATTTCGAGCTTACATGTGATCTCAGACAGTATGCAGGCTACAAGTTAGTTGATCATATCGTACTTACAAATGATGATCTCAAGGCTGTAAATACTGAAAAGAAGCCCAATGCCGTTGCTCCCACAGAGGGTAAGAACACTAAGGTTGAGAAGGGTATCCTTACAACGGTTCTTCCTTCAAAGAGCTGGAACGTTATCAGACTGGCTAAATAATCCTATTATTCAAGATTGTAATCTCTTTAACCTTCCCTAAAAGAGATATACAAAAAAGCCGGCTCATTACTGAGCCGGCCATAGAAGCTATATAGCAGAGATGGAACCTGTAGAGAATTACTTAGCGGTAATTGCAGGTTCTGTTTTTTATTAGTTTACGTTTGACCAGATCTTATATCTCTGATTGGGATTTACTCCCTTCTTCTGGAACAGTTCACTTAATGTTACAAGTGTGTAACCCTGTTTCTGAAGACCCTCGATGATCTGAGGAAGAGCCTGTACAGTCTGGTTATTGCCCTGGAAATCATGGAGAAGGATGATCTGTCCGTCTCTTGCGCCGCTGAGTACAGAATTTACTCTCTGCTGTACAGAGGTGCTGTTTTCCCAGTCATTATGTGTAGAACCCTGAATGAAGGTTGCATTGATGTTCTCATGCATTGTGTTGCTTGTTGAAAGGTAAGGTGCTCTGAAGAACTTAACGTCAACACCTACAGCATTCTTGATTGCTGAAGCAGTCCACTCCTGCTGATTGCGGCAATCCTGAGCGCTCATTCTGGACATGTCCTGATGAGTATATGAGTGGCTTGCAAGTTCACATCCCATTTTTACCTGTCTCTGCATGATGCTGAGAGTATCCATGCTGATATTCTGTCCGATAAGGAAGAATGTAGCCTTTGCACCGTATTTCTCCAGCGCATCAAGTACACCGTTTGTTGTGCTTGAAGGACCGTCATCGAAGGTAAGGGCGATATACTTGCCTGTATCCTTCTGTGTCTGGTTTCCTGTCTGAGCAGGTGCAGGTGTCTCAGTTGCTCCGGTAGTCTGTCCACTCTCTTCACCCCATCTGAGGGAATCAAGATAAGCATCCCAGTTGCCGTCATCTGCTGTAACAACAAGTTCAATCTTCTGATTGCCTGTACCGTGATTTACATTCTTGATAGTGTATTCAGCAGTATTAGCATCGCCGTAGTAGAAAGTACCCTTGTATTCGCCACCGATCTTAAGATCAACTCTTGCCATGTTGTTATTGTTTGAAGCGCCGCGAAGAGTGAAATCATGAGTGCTGTATGCAAAATACTGAGTGAAGCTTACGCTGTCGTTGTTAGCATATAATGCTACGCCATTGAAAGGACTGCTGATGCTTCCTGTATACTGACCTGACTTTGTCATGTCCTCACACTGTTTGGAAGTGTTGCCCTGAGCAGGTGTGCTGCTCTGGTTACCGCCCTGGCTCTGGTTTCCACCCTGATTTCCACCCTGGTTACCGCCCTGGCTCTGATTTCCGCCCTGGTTACCGGTGGAAGGTGTTGTAGACTGACCTGAACCACCACTCCACTTAAGTGAATCTATGAATGCATCCCAGTTACCGTCATCTGCTGTAACAACAAGCTCAACCTTCTGATTACCGGTCTTATGATTTACATTTTCGATCGTGTACTCAGCGGGATAAGAACCACCATAGTAGAAAGTTCCCTTGTACTCGCCGCCAATCTTGAGATCAACTCTTGCCATGTTATCGTTGTTTGAAGCACCGCGAAGAGTGAAATCGTGAGTTCCGGAAGTGAAGTTCTGAGTAAAGCTTACACTGTCATTATTAGCGTATAATGCTACACCGCTGAACGGACTGTTGACATTGCCTGTGTACTGACCGGACTTGGTCATCTGCTCGCACTGCATGGAAGTTCCGGTCTGAACAGTAGTGCTGCCCTGATTGCCACCCTGGTTTCCGCCTTGGTTTCCACCCTGATTACCTGAAGAGGAACCACCGATTGTCATAACGTTCTTATAAACGTTAGCGTAGCCGCTACTCTGGTAACCTTCGATGTTAAGAGCTGCCTCGGTAAGTCTTCCGAGTCTGATACCCATTCTCTCCCAAGCCTTGAAATGCTCGGTTACGCTGATGGTACCGCTTTCCTTCTTACTGGTACGTACGCTGAAAATCTGGGTAAAGTTTGTATCTCCAATGATTGAAGGCGCGTTATAACGATTTGTTACATATACGTCATATGTACCGCCATCTACCTGGATCTGACCTCTCGGAGATCCCCCCGGCGGACGCCATGAACCCCAACTGTCTACAATGTAATACTCAATAAGTGGATCAAGAGTCCAACCATATACACACAGATATGAATTTCCATTCGGTCTGTAATCAACACCATAATCGAATGATATATTTCCGATCTGCTGATAGGTCTTAGTCTGATCGAATTTTCTGCCCTTTCTGAAAAGAGCGTTTCCGATGTTGCTCCATTGACAAGTGAATGCCCCCCCTGCATCCAGTGTCATACTGGTAGTTCCGTAATCTTTCCACAGCTCATAATCGTAGCCGTCCTGATTGCCGGTCTTATTATCGTACAGCGTTGTAGCTGCCTTGGCCTGCAAGGAAGGTACTAAGAGCTGCGCGCACATGAGAGTAGTCACGAGCGCAGATGTCAAAACTTTCTTCAACACTTTCTTCTTTCCTCCTATTTTTATATTGTCTGCTATATAACATGGCTGTATTATATACGAAGATAAAAAAACATGTATTACAGAATTTAGTGCGTAAAATTGTTCAATATGTCAAAAAATCAATCATATTTATGCAAAATAATGAATATAGTTTTGAGTATACAATTTTATATATATTTAAGCACTTAGATATTGCGCCACTTCTCAAGTTTTGCTAAACTTTAACGCGAAAGTAATACTATTTTTTTACCATTTTTTTGAGTTTTATATGGCGGTTTATTACCGTATCAAATTTTAGGAGGATTCTACAAAATGGTTGAATGGAAAAACCTTGATAAGTTAAGTTCATTCGATGAGCTTAAGAAGGTAAAACGTGTTGATCTCGTATCTGCTATGACAGGTGAGAACGGCGCTAAGAGAGTTAAGGAATATTCCGTAGATATGGCTGAGGGCCTTACCTACAATTATGCCGCTAAGGAAATCGATGATGACGTTCTTGCAGCACTTGATAAGCTCTCTAAGGAAGCACAGCTTTCTGAGAAATTTGAAGCCCTCTATAACGGCGAAGTAATAAATACCGGTGAGAAGAGAATGGTTCTTCACCAGCTCACAAGAGGACAGCTTGGAAATGATGTTATGGCTGACGGTGTTAATAAGCGTGAGTTCTATGTGAAGGAGCAGAAGAGAATTGCTGATTTCGCAAACAAGGTTCACTCAGGTGAGATTGTAAACGAGAAGGGTGAGAAATTCACAACAGTAGTTCAGATCGGTATCGGCGGATCGGATCTTGGCCCCAGAGCTATGTATCTTGCTCTTGAAAACTGGGCACACAGAACAGGCAACTTTAAGATGGAAGCTAAGTTCATCAGTAACGTAGATCCTGATGATGCATCTGCAGTTCTTAATTCTGTAGATGTTGCTCATTCAATTTTTATCCTCGTATCAAAATCAGGTACAACACTTGAGACTCTTACAAATCAGAGCTTTGTAATGGATGCCCTTAAGAAGGCAGGGCTTGATTCATCAAAGCACATGATAGCCGTTACTTCTGAGACATCTCCTCTTGCAAAGAGCGATGATTTCATTGAAGCCTTCTATATGGATGATTATATCGGAGGACGCTATTCTTCAACCTCAGGCGTAGGCGGAGCAGTTCTTTCACTTGCTTTCGGCCCTGATGTATTTGCACAGTTCCTTGATGGTGCTGCAGCAGAGGATAAGCTTGCAGCTAATAAGGACATGATGAAGAATCCCGCAATGCTTGATGCCATGATCGGATTCTATGAGAGAAACGTACTCGGATATCCTTCAACAGCAGTCCTTCCTTACTCACAGGGACTTAGCAGATTCCCTGCACACCTGCAGCAGCTCGACATGGAGTCAAACGGTAAGAGCGTAAACCGCTTCGGAGAGCCTATAGATTATGTAACAGGTCCCGTAATCTTCGGTGAGCCCGGTACAAACGGACAGCACTCTTTCTACCAGCTTCTCCACCAGGGTACCGATGTTATTCCGATGCAGTTTATTGGCTTTAAGAACAGTCAGCTCCGAAACGATGTTGATATTCAGGGCAGCACAAGCCAGCAGAAGCTCTGCGCTAACGTGGCAGCTCAGATTGTAGCATTTGCCTGTGGTAAGAAGGATGAGAACCTTAACAAGAACTTCAAGGGTGGACGTCCTTCAAGTATTATCATCGGTGACGAGCTTAATCCCAAGTCCCTCGGTGCACTTCTTTCTCACTTCGAGAACAAGGTTATGTTCCAGGGCTTTGTATGGAACTTAAACAGCTTCGATCAGGAAGGTGTACAGCTCGGAAAAGTACTTGCAAAGAAGGTTCTTGCACACGAGACAGATGGAGCCCTTGCAGTATACAGCGATCTGTTGAATATTTAACATATTAGAATAATATGCCCCCACGTATACTATATTTGATTTCAATCTCGTTGCAAAAAACGCATAATCGAATGAACTCAAATGTAGTATGCGTGGGGGCTTAGTTTTTTCAAAAATTTAAAAAATTATACAAGCAGAATATTAGGCGAGGAGTGATATTGTTATTGTGCTACTGCATCCTCGATAATATTTAAAATTGTCTCTGTGGCGCCGGACTGGTTTGATTCTTTCATCTTTTCGATATATTTTTCACGGTGTTCATAAACATCAAAGATGCTCTCTACTAGAATGTCCTCATCAAGTTCCTCATTGTCTATAACAACGGAAAAACCCTGCTTTTCAAAGGAGCGGGCATTTATTATCTGATCGCCTCTGCTGCTCTTGGCAGAAAGAGGAACGAGAACATTGGGCTTACGCAGAGCTGCAAGCTCACAGATAGCGTTGGCACCTGCTCTTGATACCACTACATCTGCCATGGCAAAGATGTCCTTCATCTCGTTTTTGACATATTCGAACTGCTTGTAGCCTTCCATATTGAGCTTAAGGTTATCCATTTTATCCTTACCGCACAGGTGCACGATATTGAAATGGGGCAGAAGTCTTGGAAGTGCATAGCGTATGGTTTCATTTATGCTCTGGGCACCGAGGCTTCCTCCGGTAACCATGATAACAGGCTTGTCGTCCTTAAAGCCGCATATCTTTTTACCCATTTCACGGGAACCCTTCATGAGCTCTTTTCTTATCGGAGTTCCGGTCAAAACCGCCTTGTTCGCGGGAAGGAGTTCAAGGGTCTCAGGGAAGTTACAGCAAATGGTCTTTGCTGATGAAAAGCTGAGCTTATTGGCAAGCCCGGGTGTCATATCGGATTCATGAAGAATGCAGGGAATGCCAAGCGTTGAAGCTGCCCGTATTACAGGCACTGAAACAAAGCCTCCCTTGGAAAAAACAACATCAGGGTTAAGCTTCTTTAATAGCTGTCTCGCTTCAACAAAGCCCTTCATAACTCTGAAAGGATCAGAGAAATTCTTGGGATCGAAATATCTTCTAAGTTTACCTGTAGAAATTGAATAATATGGAATATGAAAATCTGCAATAAGCTTTTTTTCAATTCCTGTATGTGAACCGATATAGCTGATCTCGTAGCCTCTTTCCTTAAGCTCGGGAATAAGAGCCATATTCGGTGTAACGTGGCCGGCAGTGCCGCCACCGGTTAAAACAATTTTCTTAGACATTTACAAAAAGCCTCCTTAAATATAAGAGTACCACAGTTTTAATAAGCCCGCACTCTTAAGAAAACATAGAATTACTGAATTAGTTAGGGCAATTCGTACAGTACGTAATTATCCTGTTTGGCCCTGATTTTGGATTCTCTGATAAGGGGCATGACAATGTCCTTTAACTCGGGATTTTTATCCATAGCAGCTGTATCAATAAGAAGCAGTTTTACTGCATTACTGTCAAGATCAGGGAACTTAGTATCAATCTCATCTGCGCTATCAACAAGGTAAACTCTCTCGTGAGAGATTGTAAGATCCATTGGCGGTTCGTAGTGTATCTCGTTTGTAAATGAAAAACACACATCATTATAATCAGTATTCCTGTAGAGGAATTCATCAAGGGTATAATCCGCATCACCGTCTCTTGATACTATGTACTTCGAAGTAGATGTGGGAACACCTGTTATAAGTATCATGATAAAGAGGGCGATAGCAAAAGCAGGTATGAGAGGAGCAATCCTTCTTCCGAGAAAAAAGGTGCCGCCTTCCGCATCCTTTCCAGCCGTAACGGCTCTTTCGTACGCAACTGCAGCAATTGGAGCTGTCATTGCAACGCACCATCCGGCTTTCATCATGGAAAACTCGTGAACGGCGGAGTGATTCTTAAGCAAAAGTATCTGAAAGGCTACAGCGATATAGCTTGCTATTACAAGTGAAATATCGGTATTTGTGAAAAGTGCTTTTATGCGAGCACCCTTTTTCAATGTAAGGAATGCAATAACTACGGTTACAAACTGGAACAGGAAAAGATAAAACATGAAGCTTCGCTGTTCCTGAGTAAAGGCGGAGGTAAAGTTTTCAATAAGTCTTGAAACAATCACTGAAAGACTGTCGTCACCGCCGGTTCTGAATTTGAGCTTGTACTTTAAGGTATCGAGCCAGCCATCGACAAAACTCAACTGAACAAGGAAAGTGATGAGTGCAAGCACTACAGGAACAGCATATGAAAGACCGCAGATCACAGTATCCCGCAGGGATTTTTTATCAAGAATAAGACCGATTATCCTCATCACAAATACAAAAAATGCAAGGATCCAGAAATAGTAGTCCGTGAGGATTCCGAGATATATTGTCACAAAATGAAATACTCTTATGAAAATCATCAGAGGTTTTTTCGCCCGGAGTTCCGGCATGTATAAAAGCTCTTCCAGAAACAGGAACAGCATGACATACAATAAGACGCTCTGATCAGTGAAAAATACATTTGGAAGATACCAGGCGTTTACCGGGAGGAGCATCCATAAAGCCACTGTGGATACGGAGATAAGAATTCTTGAAAGGTTTGAGCCTATGCGGTGCTTCCAAAAAAGAACAAAAATAAAACTTGAAAAAAGTAGGGATTCAATTGCGAAAAGAATCATCTGGAGATGCTTTACGAAAGAAATATTTATAAAGCTTCTGCCGGACAAAACGGCACACAGCCACACAAGAACAATATGTCCGCTGGGATAGCTTATGAAAGGGACTCTGTCATTGAAGCTCTGGAACTCAATGGAGCGATAATTTTCGCAGGCAGTAAAGTGCATCTTTGCGGCACCTTCTTCGAGCCATATATTTACATACTTAACGGTGGAGGCAGACTGCCAGATATTGTCTCCGCCCATGTTCTCGTATCTGATAGGATATTTAAAATTGAAAACAGCTAAAAAAATCAGCAATGTAAACAGATTAACAAGAAAAAAACCAAAAAATGTATTCTGAAATTTGCTCATTGTGGCACACCCTCTTAAAACTTATCGTCTGTTCATACTACCATATTTTTTGCTATAATTAAATTCACTTCTAACTAAGAATTAAGCTTCGGAGGACAGTAAGAAAATGCCGGATTTTCTTAAAAAGATTTGGGAAAAGCTTCCCATCACACATAGATTCTGCTTTTTTATCAGTTTTATAACAGGACTTCTTGTTCATTTCTTCATGATTTCAAACAAGATTACAAATCTGGATGATATTGTATGCGTACCGGGAGTTGGCGGCGGAAAAGTTCTGGGAAGATGGCTCCAGGATCCCATTCACGATATTTTTTCACCCTGGTCTGCGCCGGCTCTTAATGGCATTATGGCGATAATTTTTCTCTCGGCAGCAGCCTGCGTAATAGTTTCTGTCTTGAAAATTGAGAGTATAACAGGTGCCGTTCTTGTAGGCGTTATGATGATGACGCTTCCCAGCACAGCAAGTAATATGTACTACATGTATCTGGCGCCAATCTTTGCGCTTTCTATTCTTGCAAGTGTTCTGAATGTGTATCTTACATCCAAGTACACCTATGGTTTTATTTTAGGTATTGTTTTGCAGTTCCTTAGTATGGCTTGCTATCAGGCATACTTTGGTCTTTCTGCCTCACTTTTTGTACTTGCCTATTTCCTCATGCTGATGGACGGAGCAAAGGTAAGTCTTGTCATAAAGAAGGGACTTAGAAGTCTCCTTGGCCTTGCGGTGGCAATGGCGGGATATCTTATTAGTCTTAAGTTTGTTGATCTTAGCGAGTATAAGGGACTTAGCAGTATAGGACATACCTCACCGGCGGACCTTGCTTTGTCGATACTTAGGGCATATCACAGGGGCGTTCAGTATTTTGTTACGGCTCCGGAAAGCTTTATGAAAGGCGCTCCCACACTATTCAACAGAGTGCTGGTTGTATTTTTGATAATTCTTGTGGTCCTTCTTTTTATATGGAAAAAAACCTTTTCAGAGATTTCAAGAGGAGTAATATGCCTTATTCTCCTTGCAATTTTTCCTCTGGCACTAGGACTTGTGTATGTGATGGCTCCCGAGCTTTCTCATGCATCCACAGTTATGATATATTCCTACAGCGTGTTCTATTTCTTCCTCATAGCTGGAATGGAGAGAATAATGAGAGGGGAAGAAGGTACAAAGAAAAAAGTATCGGTATTTCTTGCATCACTCATTTTCATAGGACTTATTCTCGAAGCCTATGCCGGCGCGAGAGTAATAAATAACTCATATTACAGAAGTTATGTTGCCCAGAACCGTGTAATGCAGTATTACAACAGAATAATCTCAAAGTTGGAGGATGGAGGATATAAGTACGGTGAGCCAATGGCAATCCTTGGAGGTTTTTATCCGGATCCTCTTCCGGTGGCAGCCCACAGTATGCACGGGGCTATTCTTGCGGATTTCGAAGGTGCTACACTCGAAGAGCACTTATTCCTTCCGACTCACAGGGACAGATTTATTCAGATATGGTTTGGAATTGATACAGGGGACATTACCACTGAGAAAAAAGAAAAGCTCATGAAAACAGCCGAATTCAAGGAAATGTCTAATTACCCTGAAGACGGCTGTGTAAAACAAATCGATGGTGTGTGGGTTGTGAAGCTAAATGAGGACGATGGTTAAAAGTCGGTCTTTTCCATAAGGCCTTCGATTTTGTTCCAATATTTCTTGGGATCTACGTCGACTCCTTCAACATGGTCGGAGCCGAGTATCAGGCAATACTGCTTGGGCGCGCTGCACTTTTCATAGAGGCGTGCGCTCATATGAGGATCTATAACCTTATCCTCATCGCCGTGAATAAACAGAGTGGGTGTCTTTGACTTTTCAACAGCTGAAAGCACATCCACCTTTTTTATGTCATAACCACAGCGGATAAGCACCAGCAGACGAATAATGAAAAATGAAACCGGGAAAGGAATCAGGTGCTTGCCCTGTTTATAGATGTCTGCAAACTCTTCATAAACGGTGGTGTAGCTGCTGTCTGCAACTGCAAGTATAACGTTATCCGGCAGGTTCTCACCGGTGGTCATAAGAGTTATAGCAGCGCCCATACTTACACCGTGTATGAGAATATGCGCATCCTTGTCCTTTTTAATTATGTGATAAATCCACTCTAAAATATCAAGTCTGTCAAAATATCCGTAGCCGGTGTAGTTACCTTCACTTTGGCCAAAGCCTCTGTTGTCGGGAAGGAGCACGTTTATGCCCATTTTGTGGTAATGCTCGGCAAAGATACCCATATATTCGCCGTCACTTCTGACACCGTGAATAACAATGGCATATTTGTGACTTTCTTCCTCTGCCTTGATGTAATGTGCGTGAAGCTTTAACTCATCAATGGAATCGACATAGACATCTTCTCTGAGAGGATTATTTCTTACCCACCTGATTGCCTTTGAATCCATGGGGTTATTGTCTATTTCTTTCTGTGTTTTCTTTTTCGGAACAACTGCCATATCATAGAAAATCGATGCAGCTGCGGCTCCACCTCCGAAGAGAGCTGTAAAAAGACCAAATAATACGAAATTTCGCTTTTTGCTCATGGGAACCTCCTTTGCAAGTAATGTATAAAAATTTTAGCAAATACTAATAAAATGTGCAATTGGTGGAGATTCAATAGCACATATTAACGAAATATGGTATGATTAATCAAACTGATATTTTGCATAATTTTTTTACGTGATGTATATGAGGGGTACACATGTTAGAAAGGAAACTTGCAGAGAAATTCAGAAGGCTTTACACTGAGAACTCTTTGAAGCTGAAAAATTACGAGGATCAGCTCTTTTTAATTGATGATCCGTTTGACTGGATACAGCTTTTGTCCGAAAGATCTTATGTTATGCGCGAAGTATATGCGGAAAACGAAGAGCTTATGGCTGAGCTGTGGGAAAATTGCTCCGAGGAGATTACTCCGGAGGAGGCAGAGCTTCTTTATGACCTTGCTATAGGTTTTTTCTTTGACGATCACCATGATTTTGTAGTGCTTACTGAGTTTTGCGAGCGCATTCTTCCTGTGTTTAAGGAGATGGATGAGCCGGAGTTTCTGGTTGCAATCTATCATGTTCTGGGGTCTGAGTATGCTCAGTTTTATCGTTCTGTCGGCGATAAGAAGGGCATGAGTATAGCCCTTGATTATCTCAGAGGATCTATCGCGCAGGCAGAGCGCTATTCACAGATTTCCGCTCCTGAAGTTCGGGAGTTTATTTTCCGGGATTATTTACAGCTTATAACATACCTCTCCGGTTTTTATACCGAAAAGGATGAGAGTATACGTCTCTATGACAAGGTATGGGCTCTTTGGAATAATGAGAATGTACAGCAAAGGGATTCAGACAACGAACAGATAAAGGGATTTCTTTCGATAATTGACGATGCATTTATGGCAAAATCCAAAAATATTGATGTTTTGTCTGAAGCTGACAGGGAAAAGTATTTAAGCCTCCTTGGTGAGTCATATAGGAGAGCAAAAGAAAAAGACGGTGAAAAGGAAGGAACTCCGGATTTCAGAACCTGCATAACCTATAAATGGCTTCGCGGAGATATTAAAAGTGAAGAAGTTCTGGAGAAACTTATAAAAAGCATAAATGAGATATTGCCAAAGCCAACTTTTTCAAATGATGATCCCGTTAATTTTGAAATTGTATTGAGGCATTTTAAGTACGCCTGCACGGCAATAATGGTGCTGGAAAAAATGGAGCTTGATGATAATGAAAGAAGTTCCTATCTCGACAGATTTATGCCGACTTCGATGGAAATCCTTTCAAAAGTTCCGTACAGATTTTTCACCGGCGATATGCAGCCTGTATGTGAGCAGTGGTATCATGCAGCAGAGCCTATGCTCTCCGGTGAGCTTAATAAAGTTCAGTTCATAATGCAAATGATAGTAAGACGTCAGCCGTTTACATATATTCATTCGCAGATGGTTGCAAAGATAGCCACGATGATCGGTCAGATTATCCTTGAAAAGGAGCCGGAACTTCTGATAGGTGTCAGAGGGATGGAGACATTAGAAGATATCCAAAAGAGCAAGGCTTACATTTTATCCTTTATAACAATGAGCGGTCTTGTTCATGATATAGGAAAATGCTATATCCCGGATACGATAAACAGGCAAAACAGAAGTCTTAATACAAAAGAATATGCAACCATAAGAAAACATTCCGAGGTGGGTTATCGCGAAGCGCAAAATAATGCCGCATTAAGGCCCTATGCCGATATAATCATAGGTCATCACAAGCATTACGACGGACTTCACGGATATCCTTTGGGATATGATAACAGTGAATCCAAGGAAAAAGTGATAATCGATCTTATTTCCATAGCGGATTCGATTGAGGCAGGAACAGATACTCTTACAAGAAGCTATACAAAGAACAAGGATTTTGAGAAGCTGCTGTCAGAGCTTAAGGCTGAAGCAGGCACAAGGTATAATCCCAAGATTGTAAAGCTTATAGAAGATTCAAAGGAGCTTAGAGAGGAACTTGGGAATCTCACGGGACAGGGTAGATATGATATCTATTACCGTGCGATGCAGGAAATTTTGGGGAACGCCGAGGAAGAACTTCCCAATATTTGATACACATATAAGGAGCATACATGCGATTTAGAACCAGGCTGATGATTACATCAGCGACCATTGTTATTTTACCGCTTATCCTGGTTTTTGCATCGTTTCTTATCATAAGGAATTCGCTGGCTTATTCATATACGAGTTTTATTACATATATGGTTGTGGCCTTTTTCCTGATAATGCTTGTGACCAGTGTGATATTGACCGCATGGCTCAGGAAGGGTTTCTTCGAGCCGGTGGATGAGCTGAATGTGGCGATGCAGCATATCAAGGACGGCAATTTTGATTATATGCTGCCCACAGATATTGGCGATAAGGGTGAAATAGGAGAACTATACAGAAACTATGAGGACATGCGGCTAAGACTAAAGGAGTCGGCCGATGAAAAGGTCATCAGAGAGGGGCAGAATAAAGAACTGATAAGTAATATCTCCCATGACCTTAAGACGCCCATAACTGCGATTAAGGGCTATTCGCAAGGACTACTGGAAGGGGTTGCGGATACTCCGGAGCGGCAGATGAAGTATATTCGTACCATTTTTAATAAAGCAAATGATATGAATAATCTTATTAACGAACTGACGCTGTATTCGAGCATAGACAATAACCGCATACCGTATAATTTTACAAGAATAAATGTTGGGGATTACTTCGGGGACTGTATTGAAGAGATAGGAATGGACCTCGACAGTAAGGATATTAATTTAAATTATGCAAATCTAACCACACCCGACACCCAGATTGTTGCTGATCCCGAGCAGCTAAAGAGAGTGGTTAACAACATAGTAAGCAACAGCGTTAAATATCTTGACAGGGATGACGGTACGGGAAATATCGACATCCGGATACTTGATGAAGTGGACTCTGTCAGAGTTGAAATAGAGGATAACGGAAAGGGTATAGGTGCTTCGGATATTCCGAACATCTTTGACAGATTCTACAGGACCGATTCCTCCAGAAATTCCAAGCAGGGCGGAAGCGGAATCGGACTTTCAATTGTAAAGAAAATCATAGAAGACCACGGTGGCTACATTTGGGCTACAAGCCATGAGGGAGAGGGTACATGCATGCATTTTGTTTTAAGGAAATACATGGAGTACCATGAAAAGGCGGAAGGTGAAGCAGTGGTTGAACATGATTTTGAAAGTATATGACAAAATAAAAAAGACAGGAGGCCATTGGTATGAGCAGAATACTGATTGTTGAGGATGAAGAAGCGATTGCTGACCTCGAGAAGGACTACTTGGAATTATCTGATTTTGAAGTGAAAATTGAAAACTCAGGAGATGTGGGGCTTCAGACAGCGCTCAGCGAGGAATTTGATCTGGTTATCCTGGATCTTATGCTTCCCGGAATGGATGGATTCGAGGTGTGCAAGAGAATCCGTGAAAAGAAAGATGTTCCGGTTCTTATGGTATCAGCAAAGAAGGATGATATTGATAAGATAAGAGGCTTAGGACTCGGCGCGGATGACTATATAACAAAGCCCTTCAGTCCCTCAGAGCTGGTTGCCAGAGTTAAGGCTCATATGGCACGTTACTCAAGACTTGTTGGAAGCGGACATGACTCTAATGATGTTGTTGAGATAAGAGGACTTCGAATCGACAAGACAGCCAGAAGAGTTTATGTTGACGGCGCAGAAAAGAGCTTCACCACCAAGGAGTTTGATCTTCTTACATTCCTTGCGGAGAATCCTAACCATGTATTTACGAAGGAAGAACTCTTCAGAAAAATCTGGAACATGGATTCAATCGGGGATATTGCGACCGTTACCGTACATATCAAGAAGATCCGTGAAAAGATTGAGTTTGATACCTCAAATCCTCAGTACATCGAGACAATCTGGGGTGTTGGATATCACTTTAAGGTATGAGCATCGAAGTACTTTATGAAGACAATGACATACTGGTCTGTCATAAACCTGCCGGAGTAGCGGTCCAGAGCAGCAGCGTAACCTCTTCGGATATGGAGACAATGCTGCGCTCGCAGATATTAAGAAGCGGGAAATTTAAGAATAAATCGACACTTCTGTATATTGTTCACAGACTTGACCAGCCTGTGGAGGGAATAATAGTATTTGCGAGAACCAAGAAGGCGGCAGCAGATTTAAGTGCTCAGGTTCAGGCCGGCGCGGAGATGAATAAGATATATATGGCTGTAGTCTTCGGAGCATTTGCCGACGACGAAAAAGAAGGCGAGCTTCGCGACTATATGTATAGGGACGCTGCCAGCAGGAGTGCGGTAATATCTGATTCATCGGATAAGAATGCGAAGGAATGTTTCCTGTCCTACAAAGTTATATCCGAGAAAGAAATAAATGATATTTCTGCCAATAATGTGGTGGATTTTAGCGAACATAGAAATGATAAGATTTCGCTTGTTGAAATTCATCTTGGAACCGGTAGATATCATCAGATTCGTGCACAGTTTTCAAATGCGGGGCATCCTCTTCTAGGTGACAGGCGGTACCTGTCGGAAGAGAGTGATGAAGTCTCAGCAAGACTCAGGGTAAAAGATGTAGCACTATGTGCAAAAGCCCTTTCATTTAAGCATCCTTCCACCGGTGAAACCATGAACTTTGACATCTCACCCCAAGGCCCCATCTTCAATGAATTCTAGTTCATTGGAATTAACCTAAAACCATCCTTGCTATTATCTATCGATTTGTAGATATAGATGGGTTAAAAACAAAAAACAGCCCCGTGAGATATATAGGGATTTCAATCGATTATGCGTATTTTGCAACGAGATTGAAATAACTATATATTTCACGGGGCGCCCTTATGTCAGTTAAACTTCTACATGAGCGTTGGCTTGATCCGGAACGGATACTTCCTTGATGGATTCGTCTATGTCATGGAAGAAGGAACGTGTCTGCACGATTCCCTGCTTTGCATCTTCGAACTCATAAAGGAACTGCTGAGGGATATTTTCCCTGCCATACATTGAAATACGACCGGCATAAGCATGGATGATACTTACGTACTTTTTATCCAGCTCGTAGTTTCTGTAGATCTCTCTGCGGAGACGGGGACGCTTTGCCACAAACTTTCTGATATCCATCTTAAGATCCAGCGGAAGCTCCTGTTCTCTGGCACGAACTGCCTGAAGATACTTAGTGTAAGACTCTTCATCAATTTTCTTGAAATGATCCGGATACTCAAAACATGCTGCTCCGTCCGGAAGATCCAGCCTTACTTTTCCGTCAGAATAAACCTCTTCAATTCTGGCGACAACCTGAGGTACTAAAGGCTTGTTGTTGTAATCCAAAATGATGACTTTGTCATCCGGCTTATACTTTGTCATAATATTTTCTCCTCTTTTTGCCTTTTCCTGCACCAACAATATAGTCCTAAAAATAGGCAAATTCAAGGGCTTTCCCGCTTTTTTAAGAGGTTTTCGTGAATTTTAAGAAAGTCTCAATAATTTAGTTTGAACCGATTATTATTATGGACTGACCATCGGAATTCAATTCTTCTGAGCTTACGGGATATTCTACTATATTACCTTCGGTATCAGTTGTGACAAAGGACCACTCTGTGCTGTCAGCATATAAAGGCAGAGTGACGCCGGAAAGAATCTGCCAGGGTTCCAAAACACTGCCTTCTTTAAGATAATTTTCGGTTTCAGCTCCGGTAGTTACATCTTTAAAAATTATTGAAGTCAGATTGTAGCCGGTATGGTTTTCGATGTGCTTTAAGACCTCTGTATGTTTTGCGGCTTCATCGGCAGCAGCAATAGACTCTTCAAGGCTTTTATCCATTTTTGAGTAAAGATCTTTATAAGACTGCGTAAGTGCTTCCATCTGAGGAATCAGTTCTTCGGCGTCCTTATCTTTGAGTTTTTCAAAATCAAGAGAATTGAACTCTTCATACTTAGCAGAAAAATCCGAGAGCTCATCACTATAATCTTCGGTAGTCAGTTTTTCATAAAGTGTCTGTGTATCATTTTTCTGTGCGGTAAGAGCATCCCTTGTCTCAGTCATTTTGGCAAGGTTTTCCTCGGATAATCCGCAGGCAGAAAGTATAAATGCTGTTAATAAAGATGTAAAAACAAGAAGGCTTTTCTTTGACATATTACGGGCTCTCCCAAAAGTTTGATCTGATGCATAACCATCTGGTATTGAGTATAATATATACGTCTGTAAAAGACAAAAAACAGAAAAACTTAAGAGGCAAAAACAAATGAAGAGTAATAGTTCGGAAAATAAAAATACAGATAATAAGACAGAAAAAAAATCTATCGCCGGTGGACCGATATTTGTTTTTCTTCTCATAATAACAATTCTCCTGAATGTTTTTTCATGGGTGATTCCCGGATTTTCAGATATCTATAGCGCTAAGATTTTTCCAATCTGGGTAAATACATATGGAAGATTCACATCGAAATTTCCCTTTTCAGTCGGGGAATTTATGATAATCGCGGGAC
Source organism: Butyrivibrio sp. WCD2001 (assembly GCF_000424485.1). NCBI lineage: Bacteria > Bacillati > Bacillota > Clostridia > Lachnospirales > Lachnospiraceae > Butyrivibrio > Butyrivibrio sp. WCD2001. The sequence goes on from NZ_AUJZ01000008.1 coordinate 114,467, forward strand.
TAATCTGGCTTGTTATGATTCTGTTTTCAAAGTGGATAAGAAGACACACAATAAGACTTTTGATTATTATCGCACTGGTTATGACTCTAAACTGCTTTGTGAACTATCACACCACACCCATATCCGATACCTATGAAAACAGCAAACTTGAAGATGGTACAAAAAGAGAGTTCACAATAGCTGAGCTTACTGAGCTTCGTGATGAGATAGTAAATATTTGTAATCAGATGTCAACTGAAGTTCCGAGGAATGAGAACGGAGAGTTTAGCTATGATGAGCAGGAGATGAAGGAAACCGCCAGAGAAGCGATGTCGGCGCTCGGCGAGAGATTTCCGAAGCTGTCGGGGTATTATGTTACTCCAAAACAGCTCGTCTTTTCGGGATTTATGAGTCAGCAGTACATGCAGGGGTATTTCTTCCCGTTTTCAATGGAAGCTAATTACAACGATATTATGTATATAACCAACAAACCCTTCACAATGTGCCATGAGCTTGCGCATACAAAGAGTTATATTTTTGAGGATGAGGCGAACTTCCTTGCATATCTTGCCTGCATTAATTCAGACGACATCTTTTTTAGATACAGCGGATACCTTGGAGTTCTAAATTATGTAAATAATGCTTTTTACGCAAACGTTTCCAAGGAAGAGTATCTGTCGCATGTAAAAATCTCAGATCAGGTAAAGAAAGACAATGTTTTTCTAACCGAAGAGAATTGGAAGAAGGTTGAGGAGAGTTCTCCGCTTGATACCGAGACTGTGAAGAAGGCAGCCGATACTTTCGTAGATACTACACTGAAAGTAAATGGTGTAAATGACGGAAAAGCAAGCTATGACAGAGTTGTAGAGCTGATGCTGCTGGAATATTTCATACAAACTTCATAATTCCTGTAGAGAATATCTGATAAAATTTTTTATATAGAAAGAAATATTAGGAGATTTAAGTCATGAAACTTCTTCTTGCAGAGGATGAAATGGAATTATCAAATGCGCTTGTTGCCATATTAAAGCATTCAAGCTATACGGTTGATGCGGTATACGATGGACAGGATGCGCTGGATTATATTCTTTCAAGCCAGTATGACGGGATAATACTGGATATCATGATGCCCGGAATGGAGGGCACGGAAGTGCTAAAGAAAATTCGTGAAAAGGGTATTAATACACCGGTTTTGTTTCTTACTGCAAAATCAGAGACGGACGATAAGATAAAGGGTCTTGATCTTGGCGCTGACGATTATCTGACAAAGCCTTTTGAGATGGGAGAGCTTCTTGCCAGAATACGTGCGATGACGAGAAGAAAGGGAGATTTTGCTCCGAATAATTTAAGATGCGGTAATCTGGAGCTCGACAGGGCAAGCTATGAACTTAAAGCCGGGGGTAAAGAGCCTGTCAGGCTTGTGGGAAGAGAGTTTCAGATGCTTGAGATGCTGATGGAGAATCCCGGAAGAGTTATATCTGTTGATGCCTTCATGGACAGAATATGGGCAGATGGGGAGGCTGATGTGAATGTTGTCTGGGTTTACATAAGTAACCTTAGAAAAAAACTGGCAGCACTTGAAGACACCTGCGAAATAAAGGCATCCCGCGGAGTAGGATATTCCATGCATGAAATAAAATAGAACGAATTTAGGCTGGTTTTAGTTTTAGGGAGTACAGTTAAATAAGCAATTGTATTTTCGGAACCGATGACTATATGAGGGGTATAAAACACAATGGTAAAAAAACTAAGGCGCAAATTCGTCCTGACGGCGATGATTTCTCTTTTGGTTATATTGATAGGGATAATAGGCGTTATAAACATAGTTAATTTCACCCAGGTTCAAACAAGTGCGGATGAAACTCTTGATATCCTTTCAGAGAACGATGGAAACTTTCCCGATATGAAAGAATTATTTCCGTTACTGCCGGGTATAAATAATCAGGATGATCAGAATTTTGCTTCTAAAAGTGATGATGTAAATACGATGGGACCTGCACCTTTCTTTGGAGACAGGATGGCATACAACAGATCTCTTGAGATTCCGTTTCAGTCAAGATACTTCTGGGTAAAGCTCAATAAGATGGGAACAACGCTAGAGACGGATACGTCGCATATAGCTGCTGTTTCCGAAGAAGAAGCGCAAGAATATGCAAATAAACTGTTTCAGACAAAGAGCTTTGGACGAGGCTATATCGGAGGACAGTACAGATATCTTGTTCATCAAAATAATGACGGATCCTATCTCATGATATTCATGGACTGCAGTGCAGGCTTCTATAATGCCAATAAGCTGCTTTTTATGACACTTTTGATAGGTCTGGTAGCACTTATAGCGATGTTTGTTCTTGTATTCCTGCTTTCAGGAAAGGCGGTTGCGCCTGTTGTGGAATCACTGGAAAAGCAGAAAAGATTTATTACCGATGCAGGACATGAGCTTAAAACTCCTCTTGCAGTGATATCTGCAAACATGGATGTAATAGAGCTTGAAGCGGGTGAGAGTGAGTGGACCAAGAGCACAAAGAACCAGATAAAGCGCATGGACGGTCTTGTGAAAAATCTGCTTACTCTTTCCAGGATGGAGGAAGAGAATATTGATGCCGTCTTTTCCGAATTAAATATGAGCGCTGTTCTTGAGGAAAGTGCGACATTTTTTATTGCGGTTGCAGATTTTAAAAAGGTTAAGTATACAAGAGAAATTGCTGAGAATATACATATAAACGGAGACAGAAATTCCATTCAGCAGTTATGTACGATTTTGATAGATAATGCCATGAAATATACTCCTGATGAAGGAGAAGTGAGTGTTTCTCTAAGTGGAGACGAAAGTTCAAGGAATGCTATATTGGAGATATCAAACAGCTGCGAAAATATACCTAAGGGTAAACTGGACAGACTGTTTGACCGTTTTTACAGGGAAGAAAACTCCAGAAGTCGTAAAACCGGGGGCTACGGAATCGGTCTTTCGGTTGCAAAGGCCATAGTGAACTCACACGGCGGTACTATAGAAGCTAAGGCCGTGGGAGAAAACATCATGAAATTCATGATTACTATTCCGATAATGAAAAAAAGCTGAGGGCTATACTACAATTCCAATTAAATCAAGAATGAAACCTGTGAAGGTGCCGATAAGATACAGAATGATAGTAATCTGTAAGTTCTTAGCGGTGCCTTCATTTACTCTGTAAAGAATAAGAAGACCTACGCCGGCGCCTACGAGAAGACCGGACATCATAGCACCAAAGGTTATGATTCCACTCAGATAGAGCTCGGTTATAACAATGGATGCGGCACAGTTGGGTATTAGGCCGACAATACCGGCAAGACCATGACTAAGCACGGCGTTCCCGGAAAGTATACCTGCCAACGTATCCTCACCAACGAGTTCTATAAGGGCATTTAATATCAGTGTAAATATCAGAATATAAATAAAAATATGAATTGTGTGAATAAAGGCGGAGCGAAGAATGTTCCCGTGTCCTTCATGCGAATGGTCATGAGAAGTTTGCATCTCTTTGGCGACTGATGCCTTGGTAATGGTTTCTTTACTCTCTTTCTGACTTCTGTGAGCCGAAATCTTAGGAGTTTCCTCCTCGCAGTGACAGTGCTCTCTTTTACAAAGCTCATCGATCTTCATTTTTTCAATCTCGGATTTTTTCTTCCATCTGCGATAGCGTCTGACAATAAGGTCAATCAGAAAACCGTAGAATACACCGAAAGCAGCTTTCATAGCGATAATAATTATCATTTTGGATATGGGAACCTGTGCGGAAATAAAAAGCGGAACCATCTCATCTGATGTGGAAAGATAAATAGCAATAAGCGTTCCTATAGTAATAACTCTTCCGGCATATAGGTTTGACGCCGCTGCGGAAAAACCACACTGGGGAAATGCACCGAACACGCCTCCGAAGAGAGGACCGAATTTACCTGCTTTTTGAACCATCTCTTCTGTCTTGTCACCGGTTCTGTGCTCTAAGTATTCCATTATTAAATAGGTGATGAATAAAAAGGGCAGAATCTTAAGCCCGTCTTCTATGGTATCTTCTAAAATCGGAATCCAGAAATTCATATATAATCTCCAAAAGAAAAATCAATGCTTATGAATTCTATTTAATCATTAATATCCTGCGTTTTGCAAATTTCATAAATTTAATATGTTGCCAAATTACAGATTTGCTAATATAATACCTAGTGACTTGATAGGTAAATAGATGCTATAAAATATCATAAACTATAAGTTCCATATTTTCATTAATATATGCTATAATAATTCGGATTATGTGCAAATAAAGCATGGCTTATTGGATATAAAGGAGTAATAGAATGTCAGAACAGTCATTACTGCAGGTCAGAGATCTCTCAGCATCAGTCGAGGATCTGCCGATTCTGCACAATATAAACTTAGAAATCAAGGCAGGCGAGACCCATGTTCTCATGGGACCTAACGGTGCCGGAAAATCAACTCTGGGATACACACTTATGGGTAATCCCCACTACAATGTGACCAAGGGACAGATTCTGTTTGACGGACAGGATCTTACAAATGAGTCTGCTGATAAGAGAGCAAAGGCAGGAATGTTCCTGTCTTTCCAGAATCCTCTTGAGGTTCCCGGTATTTCACTCGGAAGTTTTGTGAGAAATGCTCTTCATGAGCAGACGGGCAAACCGGTAAAGCTTCTTCAATATAAAAAGCAGCTCGGTGAAGCTATGGATCTTCTTACTATGGATGGTGAGTATGCAGACCGTGATCTGAACGTAGGCTTTTCAGGCGGTGAGAAGAAGAAGGCAGAGATCCTGCAGATGCTCATGCTCAACCCTAAGCTTGCCATCCTTGATGAGACTGATTCCGGTCTTGACGTTGATGCCGTAAGAACTGTTTCCAAGGGTATTCAGGAGTACCAGAAAAAGAAGGATGGTGCTCTTTTAATCATCACACACAGCACCAAGATTCTTGAGTCACTTCATGTTGACTATACTCATGTTCTTGTTAAGGGACATATTGTTACAACAGGTGATGGAAGCCTTGTTGAGGAGATCAATGAGCACGGTTTCGAAAAATACGTAAGATGTGAAGGATGCGATGGCTGTAGCCCGCTGAAATAAGGAATAGCAGATGAGCGAAAATAATAAAGCGGTTGTTGATATTGACCGCAGTGTTTATGACATAAAGGATGTGGAGAACGAGCAGGACTTCTACCGCATGGAGGATGGCTTTACCGAGGATATTGTTAGGAAGATTTCCGAGGAAAAGCACGATCCGGAGTGGATGAGAGAGTTTCGCTTAAAATCTCTTGAAATTTACAATAAGCTGGAGATGCCCGATTGGGGTCCGGATACTGATGACCTTGATATGAATCTCATCTCTTCCTATGTAAGATCAAAGTCTGACATGAAGGGTAAGTGGGAGGACGTTCCTGAGGATATCAAGAATACCTTTGAGAGACTCGGTATCCCGGAAGCTGAGCGTGAATCACTTGCAGGTGTAGGTGCTCAGTACGATTCAGAGCTTGTTTATCATAACGTTAAGGATGAAGTAGCAGCACAGGGCGTTGTTTACACAGATATGGAGAGTGCTCTTACAGGAGAGTATTCCGAGATGGTTCATGAGTATTTCATGAAATTGGTACCTCCCACAGATCACAAATATGCTGCTCTTCACGGAGCTGTATGGTCAGGCGGATCCTTTGTATATGTTCCCAAGGGAGTAAAGGTTGAGATTCCGCTTCAGTCATATTTCAGACTTAATGCGGCAGGTGCCGGACAGTTTGAGCATACATTAATTATAGTAGATGAAGGCGCAGACCTTCATTTCATAGAAGGTTGTTCGGCACCTAAATATAACGTTGCCAACCTGCATGCAGGTTGCGTTGAACTGTATGTTAAAAAGAATGCGAGACTTCGTTATTCAACAATAGAGAACTGGTCAAAGAATATGTATAACCTCAACACCAAGAGAGCTCTGGTTGAGGAAGGTGCTCGCATGGAATGGGTTTCGGGTTCTTTTGGATCACACACCTCATACCTGTATCCTATGACAATTCTTAAGGGTGATCACTCCAATATGGAGTATACCGGAATCACTTTTGCCGGAAAGGGACAGAACCTCGATACCGGAGCCAAGGTTATTCATCAGGGGAAATACACGTCTTCCATGATATCGACCAAGTCTATATCCAAGTCAGGCGGAATCGGAACCTACAGAAGTTCCGTTACCATAAATAAGGAAGCAAAGCATGCAAAGACTTCTGTTTCCTGTGATTCTCTTATGCTTGATTCCATCTCCCGCGCGGATACTATTCCGGGAATGGATATAAGAACCAATGACGCGGATGTAGGACATGAAGCAAAGATAGGAAGAATCAGTGACGAAGCTGTATTCTATCTTATGTCCAGAGGATTATCAGAAGAGGATGCAAGAGCGCTTATTGTCAGCGGTTTTGCTAACCCGGTTTCTAAGGAGCTCCCTTTGGAATATGCGGTTGAGATGAACAACCTCATCAAACTCGAGATGTCAGGAGGCTGAGAAAGTGAGTAAGGTATTAAAAGTTAATCATCTTCCTGCGCTGACTTATCGCTTTTTAAAGTCAAACGACAGTGAGATAGAGATAAAAGATATTGAGATAAGGGCTGAAAAAACGCCTGTTACAGGAGAACTTCCCGGTGGGATTTCTGTCAAAGATGATGCAACAGAGGAAGATATCCGAAAGATTTTCAAATCAGTAAATGAAAAGATAGCCGCAAAAAAGCTGGATATACCCGGACCTAACGGAGACACCATGCCACTTAACGATGCACAGACAGTCCGCACCGGAATGGGAGTGGAGATTGATTCATTCATGCAGGAAATGAATGTTCCAGTGACAGTCATCAGTGCCGAGGAGGGACAGAAGGTATCGCAGCCCGTGATGATCAGATATGAGCTTAGTGACGGGGACTGCGTACTCGGAAGCCAGGTTATCCATGCTAAGAAGGATTCTGAGATAACAGTAATCATGGAATATGTTTCAGAACCTGATAACGGCGGATTTTTAGGAATACAGACAAGACTTCTTGCTGAGGAAGGTGCAAAGATCAATCTTGTTAAAGTACAGACCATAAGTGAGAAAATGGCTCACTTTGACGATATCGGCGGTGTATGCGACGACAAGGCTGATATTGAAGCAATAAATATGCAGCTCGGAGCAGGACACACCTGGGGAGGCTGCAGAGTTACACTTCTTGGAGACAACAGTGTATTCAATAATCACACCGGATACCTCTGCCGTCATAAGCAGGGCTACGATATGAACTATGTGGCTGATCAGATGGGCAAAAAGACTAATTCCAACATGGTCTTCAGAGGTGTTCTTCTTGATGAAGCTGTTAAGACTTTCAGAGGAACGCTGGATTTCAAGGCAGGAAGTGCGGGTTCTGTCGGAGACGAGCAGGAGGACACACTCCTTCTTAGCCCCGATGTAATAAACAGAACCATGCCTGTTATCCTCTGCGGAGAAGAGGATGTGGATGGACGCCACGGAGCATCCATCGGACAGCTCGGCGATGACACGCTTTTCTATATGGAGAGCCGCGGAATCGATGAGGAGAGTGCGAAGAAGCTTATGATTCGTGCCCGCATGGAGAGCATAGCAAGAATGATTCCTGACGAAGCTATTATCATCAGGATTCAGCAATATATCAGAACTATTCTTTAAGGAGCATACAATGTCCAGACCCGAAGATTTCAGAAAAGATTTCCCTATTCTAAATAAAGGGGATTACATATATTTTGACAATGCAGCAACCTCTCAGAGACCTAATGAGGTTGTTGACGCCATAAAGGATTTTTATGAAAACTCCAATGCAAATCCTCTTCGAGGTTTGTATGACTGGAGTGTTGATGCGACAGAGAGATACGAAAATGCCAGAAAAACCGTGGCAGATTTTATCGGAGCAGCTTCTACTGAGGAGATAATTTTCACAAGAAATACCACAGAGTCTCTTAATCTTGTGGCATACAGCTATGGACTTGATAATGTAGGTGAGGGTGATGAGGTTGTTATAAGCGTGATGGAGCATCACAGCAACATCCTTCCCTGGCAGATGGTGACTAAGCAGAAGAAAGCAAAGCTTGTTTTCCTGGAACCCGATGAAGAGGGTGTTATAACAGAAGCTGAGTATAAGAGCAAGATTACCGATAAGGCAAAGATTGTTTCCATCGGACATGTATCGAATGTATTCGGAATAACCAATCCTGTGAAGGAAATTGCGGCATATGCTCATGAGAAGGGAGCAACCGTGGTTGTAGACGGAGCTCAGGCTGCGCCGCACATTCCGGTCGATGTTAAGGAAATTGGGGCGGATTTTTATGCCTTCTCCGGACATAAGCTCATGGGTCCCATGGGAATAGGTGCATTATACGGAAGAAAAGAACTTCTGGAAAAAATGAGACCCTTCCTTACAGGCGGAGAGATGATAGAATATGTGACCAGAGAGGATGCGACATACGCTGAGCTACCGCACAAGTTTGAGGCAGGAACTGTCAATGCGGCAGGTGCCGTAGGACTTGAGGCTGCAATCAGATATCTTCAGAAGGTCGGTTTTGACTTTATAGCCGAGCAGGAGCATAAGCTTACAGTTCGTATGATGGAGGGAATGAAAAAGCTTCCATATATAAAAATTTACGGATCATCAGATCCCGCTAAGCATAGCGGAATCGTTACCTTCACTATGGAGGGTGTTCATCCGCATGATATTTCTTCGGTATTAAATGATGACCACGTTTGTGTAAGGGCTGGACATCACTGTGCACAGCCACTTATGCAGTTTATCGGAGCAGGCTCAACCGCAAGAGCAAGTGTTTACTTCTATAACACTGAAGAGGAAGTGGACAAATTCCTTGAACACCTTGCAAAGGTACGTTCAGTAATGGGTTATGAGGATTAAAAAATGGATTTAAAAGGACTTTACAGAGAAATAGTTAATGAGCACAACCTTCGTCCATCCCATAAGGGTGAGATGGAGAATCCGGATCTTGTGCTTAGGGGAGTAAATCCCAGCTGCGGAGATGACATCACTCTTCAGCTTAAAATAGTCGATGATGTTATAGAGGATGCGATGTTCTCGGGATCGGGATGCGCTATTTCACAGGCTTCTGTAGATATGATGGCAGATCAGGTCATAGGGAGATCTAAGGAAGATGCCATTAAACTTGCAGGAACCTTTATGGGAATGATCAAGGGTGAGATCAAGGATGAGGAGCAGATTGAAGAGCTCGATGAGGCAGCAGCTCTTCAGGATATAGCACATATGCCCGCAAGAGTTAAATGTGCGGTGCTTGGCTGGAAGACAATGCAGAAAATGCTTGAGAATCCGGACGAAGCAGCAAATGTATCTACTGAGGATCAGTAAATTATTTATGAGAATGGGAAAAGAGTTCTAATATTTAGGACTCTTTTTTGTATTAATTTAATATGGCTTTAAGAGAGAGACTTTGGTATCATTCTACCGTTGGTTTTTGTGTTTTATTTTTGGGGTCAGGGAACTTAATGATTTACATCTCGTTAAAATATTTTGTTTTGGTGCTTGCTGCACTCTTTCTTTATTATATCTTTCCCATCAGATTCAGATGGCTTATTCTTTTAGCTGCGAATATAGCTTTTTATGCCCTATTTTATAAGACCGGCTGGTGGGTTTTCCTTGGGACGATTCTCATAAGTTATTTGGTGGCACTTCTTACTGATAAACTTTCAGGTGCCGGGAAAAAGGCGGTATTTATACTGGGTATTCTGGGAGTCGTCACACCATGGTTTTTGATCAAGAATTCCAACTTTGTAATTAATGAGATACTTGGAAGAGAGCCGATAAACTGGCTTGTTCCTATGGGAATTTCTTTTTATACGTTGCAGCTCATAGGCTATATGGCAGATGTATATATGGGAAAAACAGGCCCGGAAAAGAATATTGCGAAGTTTGCTTTGTTTGCAAGCTTTTTTCCTCAGATAATCCAGGGACCTATTCCAAGATATGAAAATCTCCCGCACCAGCTTACCGAGGGCAATAGATTTGATGAAGAGAAGGTTGTAAAAGGCTTTCAGCTTATCATTTGGGGCTTTTTCCTTAAGCTTGTAATTGCTGATAAGGCTGCAATAATAGTAAATACGGTATTTGATAACTATCCGGCATATTCCGGGGCGTATATATGGATTGCGTCATTCCTGTACAGTGTTCAGTTATATACTGACTTTTTGGCGTGCACAACTCTTGCAAGGGGTGTCAGCGGACTCTTTGGAATAAGGCTTGAAAATAACTTTGAACGTCCTTACTTTGCGACGTCGATAAAGGATTTCTGGAGAAGATGGCACATTTCTCTTAGTACATGGCTTCGGGACTATATCTATATTCCGCTTGGCGGCAATAGAAAGGGTAAAACAAGAAAATATATCAATCTTTTCATTACTTTCTTCATAAGCGGATTGTGGCACGGTGCAGGCTTTAAGTTCCTGGTGTGGGGGCTTCTTCATGCCTTCTATCAGGTAGTGGGAGAGCTCACCTTTGAACTTAGAGAGAAGATATATTCCGTATGCGGTATAAAACCGGATTCCATGAAGAAAAAATGGATTAAACAGGGAGGAACCTTCCTTCTTGTGAATTTTGCCTGGATCATTTTCAGAGCCGATACTCTGAGGAAGGGTCTGGAACTGATTACAAATATGATTACGGAATTTAATCCCTGGGTTCTTATGAATGACAGACTTTTCACGCTCGGACTAGAGTGGAGAGAGATGGTTATCTTGGGAATCGGAATTTTTATCCTGCATAAGGTATCCAAGTACCAGGAGGAAGGAAAGTCCGTGGGAGAGAGAATTTTTACTCAGCCACTTCTTATCAGATGGGGAGTCTATCTTGCGGCAATTGTTGGTATTATTCTGTTTGGTACTTATGGCTTTGGCTTTGATGCCCAGGATTTTATTTACGGAGGTTTTTGATGAGAAAGCGTGTTTCATTCGCTATTAGGGTAGTACTTTTTTCATTAATAGCTTGCTTTGTCATTACTATTGTTAATTATGTTATAACCCCTAAAAAGTATTTTGAGGACCTGTGGCCGACAACTTCGACATACAAGGGTTTTTATAAGATGGATAAGGACACTGTGGATGTTATTTTCCTTGGAAGCAGCCATGCGGCAGCCGCTTTTAATCCGCAGGTCATATATGATAAATACGGAATCACAAGCTATAACCTTGCCTGTGAGCAGCAAAATCTCGTGGTTTCCTATTATTGGCTTAAGGAAACACTTAGATATCAAAAACCGAGTGCTGTTGTGGTCGAAACAAATATGCTTTATACCTTTGATCCGACGGAGCCGCTTAATACCTCGGAGTCTTTCACCAGAATGGCTATGGATGCAATGAAGTGGTCGGATGTTAAGTGGGAAGCTATACATGATATCTGCAGGCTTGATCCCAAACAGACTGTTAACAGCTACATTTTCAGAAATGTGAGATTCCACAATCGCTGGATGGAGCTTTCGGAAAATGATTTTGAATTTTTAAGTCTTGAAAATCATTATGAACTTAAGGGATTTTCAGCCTTGAGTAAGAGGGGGGATTCCACCCCGGATTATGAGCCGATTCTTATCAGCAATTATGAGGCTTACGCAGAGCCTGAGCCGGTGATGGTGAATTACCTGGATAAGATTGTGGAACTGTGTAAGGATAATGAGATTAATCTTGTTCTTACAAAAACTCCGTCTACCGGATGGGATGAGAACAGGCATAATGCTGTTCAGGAGTATGCTAGTGAGAATGGTGTGGAGTTCTGCGATTTTAATGAATATATCGCGTACACAGATTCCGAATTTAACTGGGCCAAGGATATGAATGATGACTGGCATACCAATATCTGGGGAGCCAAGAGAGTATCCAAGTATATCGCTAAGCTACTACAGGAGGATTACGGCGTAGAAGGCGCGGTATACGATCATCAGTGGGCTGATACTAGAGAATACTACGAACAGGTCGTCGAGGACTGTAAGATCGCAAATATAAAGGATATAGATGAGTATCTTGAAAAGATAGATAAGCCGCGCTACACAGTGCTGGTGGCTGCGAAGAATGACATGTCCTTCTGTGTGACAGATGCGGTAAAGAAGGCCTTTTCCAAGATGGGATTTAAGCTCCCTTCAAAGGAATATGACGGTTACTGCGCTGTTAAGAATGAAGAGGATGTCAATGAGGATGCCGGAATGGAACCGCTTCATTTTGTCGGTAGTGTGAGAGATAAAATTGTTGATTATTCAGTTACTTCTAAGGGTTATTATGCAGGAAGCGATTGCTCAATCAAAATTGATGACGTCGAATATGCCAAGAAGTGGGATGGAATCAATATTGTGGTTTATTGTAATGATACCAGGAAGGTTATCGACTCCGTTGTGTATGACGGGGGGATGAATAGGTAAGATAATTTCTTTAAAAATTTAAGAAGATATGAATAGTTATAGGTGAGTAAAAATCTATGGGCTATTCATATCTTTTTTTGTTGGAATTCATTTGGAATTTATTTTTAGCCAGCGGTGTTGATATCAGCGATGGGTGTTTGTAAATGAGAAAGCGTTTTAAGCGATTTGGTACCCATTTTTACGGATTTCTCAAGTGTTTTCGAGACTGTTTGTAAATGAGAAGACGTTTTCAGGTATTTGGTACCCATGATTTTGCAAAACAGGGATACCAAAGTGGGAAATCCGGAGTTCTATTTACTTTTCGAGAGAAAGAAGCTTGAAAAAGTGGGTAAAAAGTATACCAAAATGGCAGAATCCTTAATCTATTTACTTTAAGATTGTTTATGCGCTGTATGAATATTTATCAAAAGGGCCTGATGCTGTTATTGCTGTTAAGAATTCATCAAGGAATCTAAGAATTTTTTCAGAAGAATTCTTTGTTCAGATGATAGTTTATAAATGGACTCAATTAATGGGTCTTGGAAAAAAGAAGATTTTGACTTGTCAGAATCATCGAAGAAATCTCTAAGAGAAATGTCTAATGTATCACAGATAATGCCAAGAATCTCCACAGTAGGATTTTTATTGCCGAGTTCAATTTCGCGCAAATAGCTTTGAGATATACCGCATAAATTAGCAAGCTTATTGACAGTATATCCTTTTGCTTCCCTAAAATATCGAATTCTTGTACCTATATCCAAAATTTATCTCCTTTTTAGAGAAACCTTATCAAAGTTTTAGAGATAACATTACAGTTATAGAGTAATATGAGTATAGATATAGAGATAATCAAAATTGATTTCATTTCTATATATTCTAGGATAATCTAAGGAGGTTTGGATATGCTTAGACTAAATTCTGAGAAGATGATACTGGTTGTTTTATTTACAATGCTCATTATGATTAGGCCAAATTATGTAAAAGCTGCGACAGTACTAGATTATGGTACATGTGGTGCAACAGGGCAAGAAGCTTCTGTTACATGGAAATATGATAGCGACAAAGTTCTTACTATAAGCGGTACGGGAAACATGGCTGATTATGTAGGAGCTACATTATATCACTCATCTGGTGATCAGCCTTGGTATAGATACCGAAATAACATAAGTAGGCTCGTAATAGAGGAAGGTGTTAGATCCATAGGGAATTATGCATTTTGTGAAGTACAAATGCAGTCAATCTCATTTCCTAACAGCTCTCTAACAAGGATTGGAAACAACGCTTTTACATATTCTGGCGGTTATAGTTCGGTTACTATTCCAGCCAGTGTGACTGACTTGGGAACAATGATTTTTTATTGTGCAAGTTGTAGCGGAAATGGACGTTTATATGTACCAGGTACTGTGGCAACATTACCCTATTATTCATTTTCGCTTGGTGGACTTCAAATAGCAGAGATTGGAGAAGGATGTACTGCTCTCGATCAACGAAGTTTGTATGCTGGTGCAAGCAAACTGATATTGCCATCAACTATCCAAAATATACATAATGAAGCGATTGGATCTTCGGGTGTTGTATATTCTTCTTCAGCAGCTGTAAGAACGTTCTGTACCAATAGAGGTATACCATTTGTTGATACAAGCAATACATACCCAATTAATCAAGCAACAATAACAATATATCCAGAGTCTGAGATTTATAGCGGAACAGAGAAGAGACCTAATGTGAGAGTACAGTATTCTATAGGTGGAACAATATGTGATTTGTTGGAGAATAGTGATTATACAGTAGCATATTCGAACAACACCAATATAGGAACTGCAACTATCACTATTACCGGAATGGATGCATATACTGGAACTGCTACAAGAACATTCCCAATAAATGGGGATCTTTCTGGAGCAGAGGCAAATCTAGAATATAATTCTGTTATTTATGATGGAACTGCAAAAACTCCAGGAGTGACAGTAAGACATCATGGAGTATTGTTAAATCAAGGAACAGATTATATCGTTGCTTATGCTAATAATATTGAAGAGGGAACTGCTACAGTTACGATAACAGGAGCAGGATTTTATTTAAACTCAAAGACTCTTAATTTTTCAATATCAAAAAATGATCTGGCTCAAGCAGAAATAATATTATCTGAAAGTGATTATGTTTATGATGGACAGGAGAAAAAACCGTCAGCTCAAGTAAAGTACAACAACCAACTGTTGACTGAAGGAACAGACTATGAACTGACATATACAGGTACGGTAGGCCCGGGTATGGCGACTGTTACCGTTACCGGAAAGGGAAGATATAAAGGACAGAAATCTGCAAATTATTCAATAGGTGGAATATCTATTGAGAATGCGGTTATTAAGCTAAATCATACAATATACACTTATACAGGATCAGAGAAAAAACCTACACCTACGGTTACACTCGATGGAATAACACTGGTTCGTGATGTGGATTATAAGGTAAGCTACGAGAATAATCTCGATGTTGGAACGGGACTTGTTATAATAACCGGTATTGGAAAGTATTCAGGTGCGGTATCGCAATCTTTCCAGATATTAGAATATGGCTCCGGGATGGATATTGTATTTGATGGTGATAGAACCATCATGACTAACGAGCTTGTGTTTACAATTATGGATGATGGCGATGAGAATCCTGAAATTGAAGTAACAACACCAAAGGATAAGAAGGCCAAGAAGGTTGTAATTCCCGCGACGGTTTCTTTGGGAGATAAAGAGTATAAAGTTACTTCTATAGGAGAAAAAGCTTTCTATAAGAATAAGAACGTTCAGGAAATTATAGTTGGAAATAATGTTGAAGATATTGAGGCATATGCTTTCTATGGATGTATTAATCTTAAAAAGCTAACTATTGGTAATGGCGTTAAGAACATTGGCGATTCTGCAATAAGGAAATGTACAAAGCTTGAAAGTCTTACACTTCCAAAGAGTCTTTTAGTACTTGGACCGAAAGCAATCAATGGTTGCACAAAGCTAAAGAAACTGATTATTAAGGCGGATGTCGTCATTGACGTTAAGGCAAAGGCTATTACAAATATTTCTGAAAAGGCAGTAATTAAAGTGAAAAAGAAACTTTTGAAGCAGTATAAGAAAAAGTTCAACAAGAAGACAGGATATAAGAGTTCTATGAAGATTACAGGATAAAGAACGTCACACGCAAGAATTAAAATTGTGTATGTTTAAGAGACACCATGCCGACAGACTCAGAACCGTATCGCTTGTTCCTCGTTGTCGCAGAATGTACTGTATAAAAATGGAGATATATAGAGTTCTTAGTGAGCAAGTTCCCGCGTACTCTAATATCTCCATTTTTGCATGGTTTATTGCTTCGCACAAAAAAAGTACCGCCCCATGGGATATACCCACAAAACAGTACTCGGCGTGCGCCTCCAGGGGCTCGAACCCTGGACACCCTGATTAAGAGTCAGGTGCTCTACCAACTGAGCTAGAAGCGCTTATTTATTGGTGTTTGCGTCGCTGTCTTAGCGACAAGTGATATATTACTACGGATTTTTTTATAATGCAAGCATTTTTTTAAAAAATTTTCAAATTTTAAACAATTTTTACAAAAAGTACCCAGAAATGGCTTAAAATACCAACTTAATCGGATAAGAAAATTTAAAAGTTTCCATTGTGTGAATCTGGTTTTGATAACCATTTATAGCAGGAAACAACAAATGCGCGGTATTTCAATATAGTTGTTGTACGGACAGGCTCTAAGTTGCAACAAAACTACTCATTACTTTAAAAATTATTGTATGCTCTCTTGCTGCGAACAACAAATCAAATTATTTTCAACAGTTTTATTGCACAAACAGAACCATATATACAACAAAATCTTTTCATTAGCATCATATTGTTGTGTCGGATGTGAATAAGAGCTATTTATGCAACAAAATCCCATCATAAGCAGCACTTTGTTGTTCTGGCTCCGAACAAATGAGTTCCGAACAAGGGTGCCCCAAACAAAAGAGTTCCGAATAATGGTTTTCCTAATAAGAATATTATCCCTCATACTAACACATACAAACACTACGAAAAGCGAGCGCAACAAAGGTGCCAGCGTTGACAAACAGCCGACTTACGCATTATCATGAAACAAACTATGACTTCATGAACGCAGCAATGAGAATATGTTCGTGAAGCAATGAGATATAATTAAATTAAGTGAGGAGAAGTGAGATAATGGCACAGGATCAAAAGAAGCTGGTTTCAGAAATTACCTCTATGGATGAGGACTTTACTCAGTGGTATACCGACGTTGTTACCAAGGCTGGACTAATCAGCTATTCAAATATAAAGGGATTTATGGTTATCAAGCCTGCAGGCTATGCAATATGGGAGCTTATTCAGAAGCATTTGGATGAGAGATTTAAGAAGACAGGCGTAACCAATGCTTATCTTCCTATGTTGATCCCCGAGTCTCTTCTTCAGAAGGAGAAGGATCATGTAGAGGGCTTTGCGCCGGAAGTTGCATGGGTGACACATGGTGGAATCGAGCCCCTTACAGAGAGATATTGTGTTCGTCCCACTTCAGAGACTCTTTTCTGCGATTATTATAAAGGGGAGATTCATTCATATAAGGATCTTCCGCAGGTACTTAATCAGTGGTGCAGCGTTGTCCGCTGGGAAAAGGAGACACGTCCTTTCCTCAGATCAAGAGAGTTCCTCTGGCAGGAGGGCCATACTGCACACGCTACCTTTGAGGAGGCTGAGGAGCGCACACAGCAGATGCTGAATGTATATGCTGATTTCCTTGCAGAGGATATGGCTATTCCGGTTATCAAGGGTCAGAAGACTGAGAAGGAGAAGTTTGCTGGTGCTGAAGCTACTTATACTGTAGAGGCTCTTATGCATGACGGAAGAGCGCTTCAGTCTGCGACAAGCCATAACTTCGGTGACGGCTTTGCCAAGGCTTTCGAGATACAGTATGCAGGAAAAGATAACAAGCTTCACCATGTATTCCAGACTTCCTGGGGTGCAACCACAAGACTTATCGGTGCGATGATCATGGTTCACGGAGATAACTCAGGACTTGTACTTCCTCCGAGAATTGCACCTGTTCAGGTAATGATCATTCCTATCCAGCAGAAGAAGGAAGGCGTACTTGAGACAGCAGGAAAGATGCTTGAGGCTCTTAAGGATTTCAGAGCTAAGCTTGATGACTCAGACAGAAGTCCCGGATATAAATTCTCCGATCAGGAGATGCGTGGTATTCCGCTTCGCATCGAGGTTGGTCCCAAGGATATTGAGGCTGGCAAGTGCGTACTTGTAAGAAGAGATACAAGAGAAAAGATTGAATGTCCTATTGATGAGGTTGCAGCTAAGGTTGCTGAGCTCCTTCCCAAGATTCAGCAGGATATGTACGATAGAGCTAAGAACCACCTTGATACTCATACCTTTGCTGCTACTACTAAGGAAGAGTTTGAGGAAGCCTTCAAGGATACCAAGGGCTTTGTAAAGGCTATGTGGTGCGGCGACAGAGCGTGCGAGGATAAGATTAAGGAAGACTATTCCGTAACCAGCAGATGTATTCCTTTTGAGCAGGAGAATCTTGCAGGAACCTGTGTATGCTGTGGTAAACCCGCAACCAAGATGGTTTACTGGGGCAGAGCATATTAATATATTTTGAACAAATTTTTTTAACAAAGAAAGATTACAATAAAAAGAGATTGGAAAGAGAAGATATAAAAATTAATATACCTGTGCCGGCGGCAGAGATTCTGGATAAGCTTCATGAAAAAGGCTTTGAAGCTTATGTGGTTGGCGGATGCGTGCGCGACAGTATACTGGGCAGGCAGCCGGGAGACTGGGATATTACTACCAGTGCCAGACCGGAGCAGGTTAAGAGCATATTCGGAAGAACGATAGATACGGGAATTCAGCATGGCACAGTTACGGTCATGATAAACAAAGAGGGCTATGAGGTTACAACCTACAGGATAGACGGCGAATACGAGGACGGACGTCATCCCAAGGATGTAACATTTACGGCAAGCCTTATCGAAGATTTAAAGCGCAGAGATTTTACAATCAATGCCATGGCCTACAGCTATGAGGATGGTCTGATTGATGAATTTGACGGTCTTCTGGATATTGAAAAAAAGACAATCAGATGCGTCGGAGATCCGAAGGAGCGTTTTACAGAGGATGCTCTTCGTATGATGAGAGCGGTCAGGTTTGCAGCGCAGCTTGACTACGATATAGAAGAGAAAACAAGAGCGGCCATAACAGAGCTTGCGCCAACGTTATCAAGAATAAGTGCTGAGAGAGTGCAGGTGGAGCTTGTTAAGCTTCTTACTTCGGATAATCCGGGTAAAATCAGAGAGCTTTACGAGACCGGTCTTACAGGGGTGTTTATGCCGGAGTTTGATAAGTGCTTTGAGACACCTCAGAATAACCCGCATCACGCCTACAATGTCGGAGAGCATATTATAAAAACTGTTGAGGCAATTGAAGCAAATAAGGTTCTCAGACTCACAATGCTTTTTCATGATATTGAGAAACCGTCATGCCGCACTACAGACGATGAAGGTGTTGATCATTTCATCGGTCATGCGGAGAAAAGTGCGGAAACTGCCTATGCGGTTCTTCGCCGTCTGAAATTCGACCGGGATACAATGGATGATGTAAAAAAACTGATACTTGTCCATGACTGGCGTTTTCCTGCGGAAAAGAAAAATGTCAGAAGAGTTGCAAATAAAATCGGAACAGAGCTGTTTCCGATGTTTTTGAAGATCAAGAGAGCGGACACAATAGCTCAGAGCAGCTACAGACAGGATGAAAAGTTTGATTGGATTCAAAAGATCTCAGATCTTTACGACGAAATAAGAAATGACGGAGAATGTCTGTCGCTTAAGGATCTTTCCGTTAACGGCAGGGATTTGATAGCACTGGGAATAAAGCCCGGCAGGGAGCTGGGGGATATTCTTGCAAACATGCTTGCGGATGTTCTGGAGGAGCCTTCGCATAACAGCAGGGAATACCTGCTTGATGAAACTAATTTAGCCGGATTTAGGAAAGGGAAGGACTAAAAACACGGGGTGATTTCCAAAGGGAGATTTGGAAAAGGGGGAAGCTTATGAAAAAGAAAATGAGAAATTTTTTCATATTGCTGTTTGCACTTGCCTTCGCATCCATGCAGCCGATGTACGCATATGCGGAAGAGACGGATGTGATGGATGATGGCAAGGTAAGAGTCTCTCTTTTGGGGAAATATGACTCTGCGGATACCGCATCTGTTAAGCAGATCAACACTTTATCCCATACAATTCAGTTCAGAAATCATGATGTGGGTAAAAACTATACCCTCAGCTATGATAATACTTCTATGATCTATGATATCCACGGTAAGCCTATGTCTGCATCAATGCTTGAGGTTGGACAGGTTGTGGATATTACTTTTTTGAAAGGTGTAAAGCACCTTAATTCTCTCGTGGTATCAACCGAAGCCTGGGTCGAAAATGATGTAAATGATTTTGATCTGGTTCGCGGTGATGAGACAGCCAAAATAAACGGCACTGTTTTTCATATCACACCCAGAACCCTTATCATTTCCGACGGGCAGGCAGTAAATGCCGAAGATATTCTTGCTACGGATACGCTCAGGGTAAGTGGGCTTGATAAAGAGATTTACAGTATTGTGGTGACCAGGGGACACGGGTATGTTAGTCTGTCGTCTGATACTGTGGACGACAGGAGCCTTGTAGGTGCATGGATTGAACTTGATAAAGAGGTAATTCGCAAGATTACTCCAAGGATGCTTATAAGTGCGCCTGAGGGAAATTATAATGTCAGCATAAGCGGTAACGGAGCGAAG
Source organism: Butyrivibrio sp. WCD2001 (assembly GCF_000424485.1). Classification (NCBI taxonomy): domain Bacteria; kingdom Bacillati; phylum Bacillota; class Clostridia; order Lachnospirales; family Lachnospiraceae; genus Butyrivibrio; species Butyrivibrio sp. WCD2001. The sequence goes on from NZ_AUJZ01000008.1 coordinate 134,712, forward strand.
TTTTCATCGGAAATTGTTGTAAACCGCAATGAAGAGACTGTAATTGATACAAGCGTAGCAGAGGTTGAGAAGATTAAGGAAGGTAATGTCACCTTCATTGTTACACCCAGCGATGCCAGAGTATTTGTAGATGGGCAAGAGGTACTTAAAGAGGTTCCGCACAGCTATACCTATGGAAAGCATAAGCTGCATGTAATGGCTGAAGGATATGAGCCTCAGGATCATATCCTGAAAGTAGCTGAAAGGGATGCTACTTTATTTATCGATCTTACTCCCAAGGATGGTACGAATTCATCCGAGGAAGGTGAGGTAACTGACGGCGATGCAGAGGCTTCTGATGCGGCTAATACAATAGATACTACCGGCATGTGGACCAGCAGCGATAACAGCAGTAGTACCGTAAGTAGTGGAAATGCGGCAAATACAGCATCATCCAAGACTACTAAGAATAATTCGAAAAGCAAAGCATCTTCCGACGCATCAAGCAGCAAGACGGCAGGTGTTGATCCCGATGCAGCTGCAACAAAGGCCCCGGAGGCGGATACCAGTTCATCCTCTTCATCAGGAAGCTCCGGTGGAAAGAGTTCGGATGCTTCATCAACAGGTGATAACTCTGACTCTTCCGATACAGGTGAAGATGAGGAAGATGAAAATACCATCAGCGGTTATAAAGTGACCTTCGATGCACCTATAGGCGCTGAGGCGTATTTTGATGGGAACTATGTGGGAATAATGCCGGTCAGCTTTACAAAAATTGCAGGCCAGCACATGGTAACTCTTCAGAAGGAAGGTTATGAGACGAAGAGTTATACTATACAGATAGATAAGGAAAAAACTAATGTAACCTATACATTCCCTGCGCTTACTCCCGTAAGTAAACCCGATGAGCCCGATAATGGAGGAAGTGGCGACAGCGGTGAGGAAGACAGTGGAAACAGTGACAGCGGCTCCGAGGGGACAGGCGATGATGCCAAACCCGAGGAGGTAAGTGGAGGACAACCGTGAGATTAGATAAATACCTGAAGGTAACAAGACTTATAAAGAGAAGAACTGTTGCAAATGAAGCCTGTGATGCAGGAAGAGTTATGATAAATGACAGGGTTGCAAAGGCAAGCACAGATGTTAAGGCGGGAGATATTATTGCAATCAGTTTCGGTAATAAGGATGTGAAAGTTGAAGTTCTGGATGTCAAGGAGACTATCCATAAAGAGGATGTATCATCGCTTTATCGTTACATCTGACCACTCACATTGACAGTGCTTTTTTCAAGTACTAAAATATACTTGAGAGGTTATATCTCCGAAATAACGATAATGATATAAAGTTTTTCGGATGGGGAGTAATAATGGCAGCTAAGGCAAGATATAAAAGGGGCAACGTTCAAAATACATATGGAATGATAATGGCTACTGTTGCAGTGGCTCTGCTTCTTATTGTGGTTCTTGTAAGGAGTTTCAGTCTGGTGCAGAAGAGAGATCAGTACCGCAGCAAGATAGAGACTCTTCAGACGCAGATAGAGACAGAGCAGGCACGCAGTGAAGAGATAGCAGAATTTGAGACATATACTACAACGAGAAAGTATATTGAGAAGGTTGCAAAGGAAAAGCTGGGACTTGTATATCCCGGAGAGATAATCTTCAAGGATGAGAGCTCAGGAAACTAAATAAAAACAAAGGCTCCGGAGGCGAGAAGTTCCGGAGCTTTTCTGATATCAAATATATGGAAGACAGATTAGGCGAAGGAATAAAAAAGTACATAGTTGAAGAAAAGCTTATCGCAGACGGTGAAGTTGTTCTTGCCGGTGTATCCGGAGGGGCTGATTCTGTCTGCCTTTTTCATGTTTTGCGGCAGCTCCGGGAGGAACAGTCTTTTGATCTTGCGGTGGTTCATATCAATCATATGATCAGAGAGGCTGCCGAAGAGGAGGCGCTATTTGTCGAGAAGCTTTGCAGTGAATATGAGATACCTTTTTACAGAAGGGATATTAATATACCGAGTATAGTCCAAAAGGCAGATTTGTCTGAGGAAGAAGCCGGGCGAAATGAGAGATATAAAGCTTTTCTTGATATAGCAGGTGAGCTTTCGAGAAAGACCGGGAAGACTGTAAAAATAGCTACCGCTCACAATATGGGCGATCAGGCGGAGACGGTTCTTCATAATCTGTTCAGAGGCAGCAGGATTAAAGGACTTTCGGGAATAAGAGCAAAGGGAGAACGCGATGGCGTCGTACTGATAAGGCCTCTTTTGGAAACAGAGAGAAGCGAAATAGAGGAATATCTAAAACAAAAAGGTTTTAAATACTGTAATGACAGCAGCAACTTTACTGATGATTACACCAGAAATCGCATCAGGCACAACGTCATTCCGGTGGCGAAGGAGCAGATAAATGCTAAAGCTGACAGGCACGTCGCGGAAGCAGCAGCTTACCTTTCAAGAATAGATGATTATATTGATGAGCAGGCGAGACTGGTTGAAGGATGGCTAGTAGAGAGCAGTAAGGACGAGGTGGTACTTGACTGTGGCAGCCTTGCAGCACAGCCGGAGATAATAAGGGAAAGGCTGATCACAAACGGTATTCAACTTTTATATCCGCACGTGAAGGATATTCAGGCGGTGCATATCAGAGAATTGACAAGGCTTCCCTTAAGCACCGATGGGTCAGCAAAACTAAGCCTTCCGTATGGCATACAAGCAATCAGAACTTATGACAAACTAAAGCTCTGTTTCGACAAGAGCCAAGGTATGGAAAATGAAGATATCAGCGTTGATATGAAGGCTTTGAGAGAGGGCGGGGAGGTGGAACTTGAAGTTCCGCGTCTCGGAGTCGTAAATTTAAGAATTTTTCCCTATAAAAGTGACCTTAAAATCCCTATGGGAGAATATACGAAATGGTTCAATTATGATAAAATAAAGAATAGTCTGCAATTCCGCACCAGAAAAACGGGTGATACCATTTCGGTAGGTAACGGAAATAAAAAACTGAAGAAATTCATGATAGATGAAAAAATCCCGGTTGATAAGAGAGATGCGCTTTACATACTTGCAGAGGGGGACAATGTTCTATGGGTTCCCGAGCATCGTATGGGAGATGCCTACAGACTGAGTGATGATTCAAACAGAGTTTTGGAAGTTGCAGTAACAAAAAGATAAAGGAACAAGGAGCGCAGGAGCACTCCCGGAAAAGAGGTAAATATGGCAGAATCAGTTAGAGTTTTACTGTCTGAGGAGGAAGTTGACAAAAGAATTCAGGAGATCGGTGAGCAGATAAGCAAAGACTATGCCGGTAAGACAGTACATCTTATTTGCGTACTTAAGGGCGGTACTTTCTTTATGTGTGAGCTTGCAAAGAGAATCACGGTTCCCGTAACTATGGACTTTATGTCAGCTTCAAGCTATGGATCTTCTACAAAATCTAGCGGCGTTGTTAAGATTGTAAAGGATCTTGATGAGCCCATTGCAGGAAAAGATGTTCTTGTAGTAGAGGATATTGTGGACTCCGGAAGAACGCTCAGCTATCTTCTTAAGATGCTTGCTGACAGAGGTCCTTCAAGCATCAAGCTTTGCACTCTTCTTGATAAGCCCGAGAGACGTGTAATGGATGTTAATGTTGATTATACAGGCTTTGAGATTCCGGACGAGTTTGTTGTGGGTTATGGTCTCGATTATGATCAGAGATATCGCAACCTTCCTTACATTGGGGTTGTAGAGTTCGATTAAAGGGGATAAACAGTGAATAAAAATAGGGGCTTTAGTTTTTACTTTGGACTGATTATAGTTCTGCTTTTGGCTCTTGCTTTTCTTGAGTACGGCAAGGGCAGAATTCAGTCATCGGATACAGCCTACACCAGAGGCCAGCTGGTCAAGGATCTCCAGGAAAACAAAATATATTCCGCAGAAATCGTTCCGAATGAGGAGACACCGACCGGAGTTGTAAAGATTGTTCTTACCAATAAAAACGAAAAGGTATTATATGCTACGGATATTTCCGAGATCGAAGCAATTCTTGTTGAGAACGGAATAGACCCTGTAGTAAGGGATGTTCCCGGTGAGAATCTTCTGATAAGCAGCATTATACCGATTCTGGTAGGATTGTTCGTCATCACCTTTTTGTTTGTGATGATGAATAATGCGCAGGGACAGTCATCCGGCAACAGCAGGATGATGAACTTTGGCAAGAGTAGAGCAAGGCTGTCCACAGGCGATGATAACAAGATAAAGCTCACGGACGTTGCAGGACTTGTTGAGGAAAAAGAGCAGCTTGCCGAGATAATCGAATTCCTTAAGGATGCAGGAAAGTTTACAAGAGTTGGAGCCAGAATACCAAAGGGTGTACTTTTGGAAGGTGCTCCCGGAACCGGTAAAACCCTGCTTGCAAGAGCTGTCGCTGGTGAAGCCGGTGTTCCGTTCTTTAGCATTTCGGGTTCCGATTTCGTAGAGATGTTCGTAGGTGTCGGAGCTTCCCGTGTAAGAGACCTCTTTGCGGATGCAAAGAAGAATTCGCCTTGTATTATATTTATCGATGAGATTGATGCGGTTGCAAGACGCCGTGGAACCGGTATGGGCGGCGGACATGACGAGCGTGAACAGACACTGAACCAGCTTCTTGTAGAGATGGACGGATTTGGTGTAAACGAAGGAATAATTGTCATGGCGGCAACAAACCGTGTAGATATTCTTGATCCCGCGATACTTCGTCCCGGACGTTTTGACAGAAAGATCACGGTTGCCCGTCCGGATGTCAGAGGACGTGAGGAGATACTTAAGGTTCATGCAAGAAATAAGCCTCTTGCAGAGACCGTTGATCTTCAGAGCATTGCACAGACTACAGCAGGATTTACCGGGGCGGATCTTGAGAACCTTTTAAATGAATCTGCAATCAATGCTGCGATGGATGACAGAGGCTTCATCACGCAGTCAGACATCCAGAAAGCTTTTGTACAGGTTGGGATAGGAACAGAGAAACACAGTCATATCATTTCCGATAAGGAAAAGAAGATAACTGCTTATCATGAGGCCGGACATGCGATACTTTACCATGTTCTTCCTGATGTAGGACCGGTATATACGGTATCTGTTATTCCCACAGGTATGGGAGCAGCAGGCTACACGATGCCGCTTCCCGAAAAGGATGAGATGTTCCTTACGAAAGGCAAAATGCTTCAGGAGATAATGGTTGTCCTCGGCGGAAGAATTGCCGAAGAGATCATCTTTGGAGATATTACAACCGGAGCATCAAGCGATATTCAGAAAGCTACCAGCGAAGCAAGAAAGATGGTTACTGTTTATGGCATGTCCAAGAGGATCGGTATCATCAATTATAACGAGCAGGAAGAAGACGTGTTTATCGGTTATGATATCCAGCACAACAAGCGCAATTCTGAGCTTATGGCTGGCGAGATTGATAAGCAGGTCAAGGATATCATCGATTTGTGCTATGCAAAGGCAAAAGAGATTCTCAGATCCTATGAGGATATTCTTCACTCCAGCGCTGAGCTTTTAATTCAAAAAGAAAAAATAGGACGTGCAGAGTTTGAAGCTCTTTTCACGCTCCATCAGGCTGTTTCACTGGGAGAAGACATAGCTGCACTGGCAGATAAAATTTGATGCTTGTGCAAAATAGACAAAAATGCATACGGGGTTTTAGTAATTTTGTGAAACGTGAGTATTTACCCATTATCGAGGTGGTGCTAATATACTCTTGTAACCCCCAATACATTAAAGTTTTTTGCTATACCCATAAGAAAGAAATACCTTCTCTAAAAAAGACAGCAACCCTAAGCTGTCTTTTTTTATATCTATTTTTTAGGAGATTATTTATGATTAGGCGGGACAGATTGTTCCATGATTTGACGCTGGATTACTACCAGCCGCCACAGCCAAAACCCGGAAAGCAGGTTTTTGTATATTTTCGGTGCGGACAGGGCGATGCCGGCAGGATAACGCTTATCTATGACAGCGAAGTAGCATCCGATGAGGTTGAGATGAAGATACACCATTCGGAGGACGGCTTTGATTATTATCTTGCCAAGGGCATAGTACCTAAAACCAGTGGTATAGTTCAGTATTATTTCAGGATTGAGTCAGAGGGGGAGACTCTTTACTATGATCAGAGGGGAGCAGGGGAATCTGTTCCCGATAAATTCAAATTCAGAATGATTCCGAATTTCTATACGCCGGATTGGGCGAAGGGAGCTGTCATGTATCAGATATTTGTTGACAGGTTCAGAAACGGAGATCCGGATAATGATGTTCTTACAGATGAGTACAATTATGTTGGCGGAAAAAGCATTCAGGTTACAAACTGGAATCAATATCCGGATCCTGACGCTGATATAAGAGAATTCTATGGCGGAGACCTTCAGGGAGTCCTGGATAAGCTTGATTATCTTAAGGATCTTGGAATAGAGGTTATTTATTTTAATCCTCTTTTCGTATCTCCTTCATCGCATAAATATGATACTCAGGACTATGACCATATCGATCCTCATTTTGGAAAAATTGTATCGGATAAAGGAAACCTTTTAACCAATAGTTATTCGAACAAGGATGCTACAAGGTATATAGACAGAGTTACAAACAAGAAAAATCTGGAGGCATCGGATGAGCTTTTTGCAAAAGTGGTTTCGGAAGCTCATAAGCGCGGAATCAGAGTAATTCTCGATGGTGTGTTCAACCACTGCGGATCCTTTAACAAGTGGATGGACAAAGAGTGTATATATGAAAATGCCAAGGGATATGAAAAGGGAGCTTATGTTTCGAAGGACAGCCCTTATCATGATTACTTCGGTTTTTCAGGCGGTAACTGGCCCTATAACAATAATTATGAGGGATGGTGGGGATATGATACTCTGCCAAAGCTCAACTATGAGGGTAGTAAAAAGCTTGAGGACTACATAATCGAAATCGGAAAGAAATGGGTTTCCGCTCCGTATTTTGCTGACGGTTGGAGACTGGATGTTGCAGCGGACCTGGGACATTCGGAGGACTATAATCACAGCTTCTGGAGGAGATTCAGAAAGGCTGTAAAAGAAGCCAACCCAGACGCCCTGATTTTGGCTGAGCATTACGGAAGCGCGCATAACTGGCTTGTAGGCGGCGAGTGGGACAGCGTTATGAACTACGATGCCTTTATGGAGCCGTTGACCTATTTCCTGACGGGAATGGAAAAGCACAGTGACGGCTATCATGGCGAGTTTATCGGCAATGTGGACAGATTCTGGGATTGCATGCTGGGTGCGGCGGCAGAAAACTTTTCACATCCGTCTCTTCTTGTGGCCATGAATGAACTTTCGAATCACGACCATTCGAGATTTCTTACCAGAACAAATCATGTTGTGGGCAGATGCGGCACCAGAGGACACAAAGCCGCTGAAGAGGGTGTAAGTAAGGCTATCATGAGGCAGGCAGTTGTTGTCCAGATGACCTGGCCCGGAGCACCTACAATTTATTATGGGGACGAGGCTGGCGTTTGCGGCTTTACGGATCCCGATAACAGAAGAACGTATCCCTGGGGAACCGAAGACCAGGAGATGATAAGGTTTCACAAGGAGATGATCCATCTTCATAAGACAAGCGTAGAGCTTAAAACCGGATCGCTGGTCAGACTGGATGCCGGTGAGGGCATCCTTGCCTATGGAAGATTCAATCGTATAAGTGCCACTATAGTCGTAATAAACACAAAAGACTATCTTACGGTAAGCGAGATAAGCCTTGCTCCGCTTGGAATACCTGAGGAAGCGAGACTTGTCAGGGTTATGGAGAGCGGTCCTAAGGGCTTTAAGACAGACGCTTTAACTTATAGTGTAAAAAACGGCAAGCTTGTCAGAGCCTACGGCGCTGATTCGGCCGTTGTTCTGCAATATAGCAGAATTACTGCGGTGAACGAGGAATCCTTCTGGTCCACCAACTTCTTCCGCATGTAATAATACAAAATACGTATCCGAGGATTTGGACAATGAAGAATACAGCAGGACATTCAAAGAAAGCAGTGTTTTTTTCTTTTACTATCTTATATATAATTACCGCACTGCTTGTATGGGGCTGGTTTTATTACAGCAAAAAGTCCATGATAAATGCGACGGATGCGTTCGAGCAGCATATTAATGCACTCTCAAAATACGGAAGATTTCTAAGAGGTGTTGCACACAGGATTTTTTCCGAGCACAAATTCGATATTCAAAGTTATGATCTGGGAATCGGATACGGAGCCGATTTTCTGACCTCAATGCAATATTATGCCGTGGGAGATCCATTGAATCTCCCCATGGCATTTTTGCCTTCAAAATACGTCTATTACTATTTTCAATTTCTTATTTTGCTTCGCCCATATCTGGCGGGACTTTCCTTTTTGCTTTTGGTATCCGGAAAAGAAAGATTTACTCTTGTTTCAAAGCTCACAGGAGCAATATCTTATTCTTTTTGCGGGATAGTTATGTTCATAGGAATGTGGAATCCGCAGTTTGTTCAGCCGATGATCTGCCTTCCGCTTCTTGTGTATGGAGTGAGAACATTTATTAGTAAAAGGAAATCGCTTCCGTTTATTCTGGCGGTAGTTCTATCCGCTGTGAGTAATTTCTATTTCTTCTACATGCTTGTGTTGATGACGCTTGTTTACGGGCTAATCTACATATTTACCTCTGATGAGGTTAAGACATTATCTGTGAAATTTCAGCTCATTGGAAGATTTATGTGCATGGGCATTATCGGAACATTAATATCCATGCCAATCCTTTTGCCTGTAATTCTCGCATTTTTGTCTAATCCAAGAGCCGGACTCGGCTCTCATGGTGTTCCGCTTATCTACAAGGCAGAGTACTATAAGGAACTGATCGGAAGTCTTATTGCGTACAGATATTTCCCGTCCTATGACACGGTTATAGGCTTTACTTTCATCGCGCTTCCGGCACTTGTTTTTCTTATCTTCAAAAGAGAAGAGGATGAGAAAGGGACGCTTTTAAGACAGAGAATCCTTGCCGTGCTTATGACATTGATGCTTTTGTTCCCAGTTGCCGGGTATGTTATGACCGGCTTTTCCTATACAATAAATCGTTGGAGTTTTGCATATTGTCTGTTGCTATCCTATCTGGCGACAGAGCTTACGGAAAACGGGGATAAGCTCAGCATGGTTAAACAGATTATCCTCGGGGTTATTTGTATCCTATATTCGGCAGCAGTTCTTATATTCGGAGATACATCCAAATTGATTTACCCCCAGCTGGTATTTCTGGGAGTGTTCTGGATAATAATTCTGATAAAAAAGATTCCGGCAAGTGTAAGAAGAGCAGCGATATTATTACTGGTTTTTCTTGCTGTTGTTCAAAACGGATATGCAGCCAATGCGCCGCAGGCAGGAAACCTTCCGAGCGGTTATGTGGATAAGATGTCGCCCGAGGAGTATGACGAGCTTGTCATGAATACGGAGCTCAGAGCGTTGACAGAGACAGTTCCCGAGGGCTATGAGCAATATTACAGTTATACCGGAAGAAATCTTACCTTCAATGCTTCGCTTCCTTACAGTATTCCTTCAACTCAGTTTTACTGGAGTCTTGCAAACGGTTCCGTATCAGACTTTTTGCAGTCAATGGCAATTAACGAGATGGCAAATTTCCAGTTCTTTGGGCTTGATGACAGAGCGATTCCACTGACTCTTTCGGGAGTTAAATATTATTCTCTTCGATACAACAACGAACAGGAGCAGAGCTATGTGCCCTATGACTATGCGCCCTTCTCCGAGTGGTACAATTTCGGAATATATGCGGGAAATAACGTCCCTGCCTTTGGATATACACAGGATCAGGTTATTTCAAGAGATGATTATGATGCGCTCTCGCCGATAAAAAGGCAGCAGGCACTTCTTTATGGCGCTGTCAGGGAATCGGAAAGTAAAAACGATGACAGTGAACTTACGAAAATGAATGTTCAAGATTCTTCCTATTACTCGGATGTCGAGGTACCTTATGAGATAACCGACACAGATGGTGTGAAGGTAAAGGATGGATATTTTAAGGCAAAAAAAGACAACGCTGAATGTACTTTGACCTTTGAAGGGGTACCTGGCTGCGAAACCTATTTATATTTTGAGAACCTTCAGTGTGAAAGTAAGTATGATGCAGTAAATATAATTGTTTCCACGGACACACCGGAAAACAGGCAGGTTACCAAGACGATTTTTTATAAGACACCGCTAAGCCAGTTCTACAGCGGCTGGCACAATTATCTGGTGAATATGTGCTACAGCGATGAGGCAAGAACCCGCATAAAGATAACGTTTACCGCAAAAGGAAAATACAGTTTTGATGCGCTGAAGGTTATATGTCAGCCGATGAACGGTTTTACGGAAAATGCAGCCGGACTTTCGGAAGAAACAATGACAGATAATAATCTTCACAGAAATTCCCTGTCGCTTATGACAAATGAAATTACCGGCACTATAAGTGCCGGTCAGGATTCCTACCTTGTTCTTAACATTCCGTATGATAAGGGATGGAGAATATATGTAGACGGAGAAAAAAGAACTCCGGAAAAAGCCAATATCATGTTCCTTGGGACTCCAATTAGTGCGGGAACCCACAGCATTGAGCTTAGATATCGCACACCTGGGTTGACCATGGGAATATTGATGGCGATAGCTGGAATCATAGCACTCATAATACTTTTAGTTACGGAGAAAAAGAATGCTGTCTGATACAAAAAGCATAAATAAACGAAATTGGTATTTTATTATAGTTTATATAATTGCAGTGTGCTCGAGGCTTATTTTCCTTCAGACTGCGCCAGCAGGGCTTCACGTGGATGAAGCAGGAATGGCATACGATGCATTTTGCCTTGCTAACTACGGCGTAGACAGAAATCTTTTGTCATTTCCTGTATATCTCATAAATTACGGCGGCGGACAGAGTGCACTCTACGCATATGTGGCAGCGATATTTATTAAGTTTATGGGACTTAATATGATCGCGATAAGACTGCCGGGTGTGCTCTTTTCACTTATAACACTCTTTGCCGGAGAAGCGATAGTCAGAAGGGTCTGCGGTGAGGATTCAGCGGCTTCTTACATCTATCCCGTCCTGTATACGGTATGCCCTGCATTTGTTATGAGTGCCAGGTTTGGTCTTGACTGTAATCTCATGCTCGGAATGACTACGCTGTTTTTATATGGACTTATGAAAGCAGTGGATTCGGGAAAAGCAGGTGACTATGCTCTTGCCGGCGTTTTTGCGGGAGTATCTCTTTATACCTATGCAATCTGCTATGCCATTATGCCTATCTTTTTGATGGTATTTTTCCTGATACTTCTTTTTTCAAAGAAATTAAACATACTAAGAGTTGTTTGCTTTGTTATTCCGCTTGGAATCCTGGCACTTCCGCTCCTTATAACGCAATATGTCAATATCACGGGAGGAGAGTCCATAGTGTTTGGAATCATTACAATGCCGGCACTTACTTTCTACCGCGGCGGAGAGATAATGGCGCCGACACTTTCGGGCTTTATAAATGCTTTAAAGAGCATATTTCTCTATGACAGCCTTGATTACAACAGTATTCCTACCTTTGGAACGATGTACTATATTACAATTCCCTTCATTGTGGCAGGACTTATATGTTCATTCATCTCCATAGGAAAATCAGTTAAGGAAAAAGAGCTGAATTTTGCGCTTTTGCCTCTCATCTGGTTTCTGGCGGAGCTCCTTATAGGCTCAATGCTCGGAGGAGACGGGCCAAACGTAAATAAGATGAACGGAATATTCTTTACGCTTGCCTTTTTTGCGGCCTTTGGAATGGATGCCCTGCTTGGTCTTTTTTCCAAAAACAAGAAGCTATATCTGGCAGCTGGCGTTGTTCTCGGGGCAGTGTTTATAGGCATTGGAGGAGCATTCTTTACTAAATATCTGGGAAGTTATTCCGATAATCTCTATCTTTTCCAAAAGCCTCTGGATGAACCTATAAAGGTTCTTTCCGAAGAGGAATATTTTGCTGAAAAGCAGGTTGTTGTAATTCATAACAACCAGCCATATATTCCGCCATATATTTACTATTTGCTCGGAACAAAGCTGTCACCCTATGACTTTAACATGGGGGATACTTCTTTCTACGGAAGATATTTATTTAATATGCCAGAGGACCTCAGCCCGGATTATGTCTATCTTGTATTTGAGGGAAATCCTGAGGCGGTAGATACTCTGTATAGCATTGGCTGCAACCAGACTCTTGAATTTGAAGGCTCATCTATCGTTTGGTGTGGAGAGCCTGTAGACATTGCGAATTCTGAAGAGGAATCCGATAAGGCAGGAGTACCTTTCGGACATGATCTTCCGTTCCACTTAAGAAGAATTGCGGGAATTGCAGAGGGTCTAAAATGCGAGGAATTCCCGGTAAAGATGCAGCACTACTGGTTTAATAACTATGGCTATCCGGTAGGCGTTATGTACGGAGATGCCCTTTTATATATCCCGGCTGTTCTTCATCTTATGGGAATGCCGCTGTGGATGGCATATATGTGGTACTTCGCGCTGATACAGATTCTCACGGCACTTACAGCATATCTTTGCTTTAAGTATATTTCAGGCGACAGAATTACAGCTGTCATTACCATGCTTCTGTATGTGCTCTCATTCTGGAGACTGACGGATCTCCTTTCGAGAGAAGCTGTCGGAGAATACAGTGCCTTTGCATTTTTGCCGCTCATAGTCCTTGGCCTTGCCAGAATCCACAGGAATGAAAAGAGCGGGCGCGGAGCATTTCTCCTTGGCCTTGGTATGACAGGCCTTTTTATGACGCATCTTCTCAGCGTTGTGATGGCGATGCTGTTTATTGTCATATTTGTGATAGCTGATATAAAGACTATGCTTTCAGAGGGAAGATGGAAGAGTCTTATAGGTGCAGCGGTGGGGACGCTTGTCTTCAATTTGTGGCAGCTTGTACCCCTTATGGATTATTACAAGAATGCACCAATGCTAATTAACTCAGCTGAAAAGACTCCGATCCAGACCTTTGGCATAACTTGGAGGCAGCTCGGCGGAGCATTTTACAATGTTCTTGCCCCAATATTGGAGCTTGGAACAGAGCCAGTGGATGAGCTTCCCCAGTCACCCGGGCTGGCACTTCTTCTTATTTGTGTGATAGCGGTGATTGTTCTTATTAAGGACAGAAAAGAGATAGAGAATAAGAGGGTAGCAATAACGCTGATAGCGCTTTCAGTATTTGCAATTGTACTTAGTACCTGTTACTTCCCATATGATCTTTTACTTAGCAAGGCGCAGCTTTTGTTTAAGCTACTTGGAAGTATTCAGTATCCTGCAAGATACCTTACCGCGGCAACAATGCTGATTTGTACTCTATATGCGATTATAAGAAGGCACAGACCGGCTTATGTTATGAGTGCGGTGCTTCTTGCGCTCACCATCTGGCAGAGCGGAGGATATATAAATACATTTCTTGAAAAGCAGACAAATATTGTGTCTATTGAGAGTATTGATGAATGGACTTCATTCGATGATGACAGACAGTACATGCTGACAGGTACAGATCTTGAGAGACTTCAGTATGCATCTGTGCTTCCTTCATCGGAGGAAATAACCTACGACGGAGAAAGCAGAGAAAAAGGTGTGTATGAACTTCATTTGATCAACAGCTCCGGGGAAGAGGGCTATGCAGACCTTCCGCTTCTTGCATATCCTCACTACTACGCTACAGATGGTGTGCAAAGCTATAAGCTGTCTGCAGGTGATAATAATAAGCTTAGAATTACTCTTCCCGCGGGATGTGACTCAGTTATAAAGATTCGCTTCAGGGAACCTTTATATTGGAGAATAGCTGAGCTTGTAACACTCGCATTTGTTTTGGTTATTATTGCAGCATGCTTTAGAAAGAAGAATAAATAAATGATGCTGCATCATAGCCGGGTCCCCAGACACCACAGGTAACAATAAACAGAACTGCGGCAAAGTAAACTATCCATCTGATCCAAAGCGCTTGATTTGTCAGGGCTTTTCGAACCACAATGCCTTTGTAGTTTAATACATCAACTATAGCCAGGACGATGATCGAAACACCGAGAAGCCTTATGTCAGCTTCGGGAAGTCCGAGATTGAAAAGTGTTCCGTCAAATAATACCCAGGGCTTAAACTTCCACATGTTTGTAAGAACGTAACGTGCAACCTTGAAGGAAGGCGCTCTGAAGAAGATCCAGCCGATGTTTACAAGAATAAAGGTAACCACTATATTGACCAGCCGGAGCGCAAGCCCCTGCGGGTCAATATTTAATTTTGCTGTCAGATTTTCTTTAAGGGGCTTTGTAATGATACCAATTACCTGATACAAGCCGTGGAGCAGTCCCCAGAAAACAAAGGTCCAGGCAGCACCGTGCCAAAGTCCGCTTAAAGCAAATACAATACAGATGTTTATCAGTTTTCTGACATAGCCCTTTCGGTTTCCGCCAAGAGGTATATAGATATAGTCTCTTAACCAGGAAGAAAGAGATATATGCCATCTTCTCCAGAACTCTGCAATTGAGCGTGACAGATAGGGCTGCTCAAAGTTTTTCATGATATCTATGCCGAGTATTTTTGCGCTTCCAATTGCTATATTGGAGTAGCCGGCAAAGTCACAGTATATTTCCAGTGTATAGAAAATTGTAGCAAGGAAGAGAAGCGTTCCCGTGTAGTTGCTGTAAGATGAGTAGATGTGATCCACAAGGGGAGCAAGTCTGTCAGCAATAATGATTTTTTGAAAATATCCCCACAGCATGAGAAGAAGTCCATCCCTCATATTTTCATAGGAAAAGTCCTTCGGATTTTCAAACTGAGGAATCATATTGCCGGCTCTCTCAATAGGTCCCGACATAACTTCAGGAAAAAATGAGATGAAAAGAGCAAGACGAAGGAAGTTCTTTTGAGCGGGTATTTTTCCTCTATAGGTGTCTACGAGATAGCCAATCGCCTGGAAAATATAGAAGGATATACCGACAGGAAGCGCGATCTCTGCGACGATTCCGAGCGGCTCAATCCCGAGGGCATCCTGGAGCGATTTGACTGTTTCAAGAAGAAATCCCGTATATTTAAAGTATCCGAGAACAAGGAGCAGGAGAACAATTCCTGTAACGAGTACAGGTTTTTTGCCTTTTCTGTTTTCTCCGGAAGTATCGGATCTTCCCATAAGAATTCCAGCCACATAGGTTATAACCGAAACAGCGATAAGCAGTAAAAGGAGCTTACCGCTTAGCTTATAGTAAAATCCCCAGCTCGCTGCAAGAAGCCAGATATATCTTATCTTTTTTGGAAGAACAAAATAAACGGATATGGTTATTAGTAAAAACAGTAGAAATTTAAGTGAAACAAATTGCATGTCATCCTCCGGATTTAATTATCTTTGGTCATAATCATAGGTGAAATGATCGCAGGTGTAGTACTGATGCGATGTGCAAACGCCGCCCGAGAAGAACAAAAGCTGCACATCCGCATAGGCATGATCATCGGAATATAGGTAGTTATTCTCAGTATCACCGTTTACATACAGAATCCTGTATATTGCACTTGCGGGACTGTATAAAAATACTCCGTCAGAGGTTTCCACAGTAAATTCATTTTCTGAATCTCCGACAAATTCTGTGATCACTCCATGATCGGAAATCATCATATAGGAGCAGTTTGAAGAAACTGCCTGATCAAGCATTTCCGTGGCGCCAAGTGAATGAAGCTGACGTACAAGGCTGGGGTCGGAATAAACAGCAGTGTCACCTCTTACCGAAATGGTGAAGGTTTTATTGGAGTTATTCAGCTGCAGCATCATTAGCTGAGTGTACAGGTCATCATTTCCTTCGCACATCGAAGCCAGTTCTGCATTGTAATCCCCGATGTAATCATTCCATTTTTCATATCCGGAATCCTCTCTGTGATCCGGGAGAGGACAGTTCTGTGCTATGAAATCTCCGAGGCAGGAAGTGACTTTTCTGCTGCCAAGTACATTCAGGTGACCGGCATCCTCCATATCGGTATTGACATCAATTATTCCGGGAATCTCGAGCATATTGAGTGAAGGAACACCATATTCCGCAGCTATTTGAGTCGCAGTATGAGCAGCTGCCTGATTATCATACATGGCAAGGAAGGGAAGGGTTACTACCACAACCTGAATGTTTCTGCTCTGACATTCTTCAATGATCCTTCGAAGATAAGCGGTTCCGACGGTTTCCTGTTCAAGAGTCCCTGCCTGAAAATCGGTGTAGGTATACTCCTGAGAGTGGATGCCATATTCCATAACCGCTCCCATCATGCGATTTACGTCAGCATCCTTTGTAAAGCGCTTGAAGTCGTCTGCCTCAAGCTCCTTCCATCTGTCGTGATAGACAATGAAGTCAGCTAAATAAGGGTATTTTTCGTCTCTGTCTTGAAACATATCGTTTATGGCGTGATATTTTGTTCTGCTTAAGGGAAAACGATCAATATTGAGATGAAGCTCATCGCTGCTTACATTTGCCTCGGGATCATCTATGTATCTGATATTGTTTTCCAGCATATACGAATCGACAACCACCAGCTTAGGAGTGCAGTAATCGAGAGCAAGCATCATCTGCCAATAGCTTGAAAGAAGAACGCTTCCGTAGCCGCCGAGGTTGTAGGAAGTATATCCGTAATCCTCAAATAGCTGCAGAGGATTGATTCCGTTTATGACATGAGAGGAACCAAGGAAAAATGCATCGATATGATCCTTTTTGGCTTCCTCGAAAAACTCCTGATTTTTATTGAAGCTGGATTTGCGCTCTACAAGAAGTGACATACAGATAAAACAAACGCAGAGAATAGCGAGAAACACTGCTGTTTTTATGAAAAGTGAGAGCTTTTTATTCACGTTATTTCCTCCCCAAAGGTAATACGGATTTCCATTAACGAAAAAAATGAATTTGAATCGGAAATTCCACGCTTTATTGTATCATAAAAATCCTTAGGAAAAACCAATCTGATAGCAAATAAAGATTGTATTTGCCTTAAGTAATGAGCTATAATATTTTCAGTGTTTTGTTAACAATATTTACGAAAGGTGGTACAAATTATGCCATTAGTTACAACGACTGATATGTTCAAAAAAGCATATGACGGTGGATATGCTGTTGGTGCCTTCAATATCAACAACATGGAGTTCATTCAGGCTATTACAGAGGCTTGTGACGAGCTCAAGTCCCCCGTTATCCTTCAGTGCTCTGCAGGAGCAATCAAGTATGCACAGTTCCCTTACCTTGTAAACATGGTTAAGGCAGCTGCTGAGTCAACATCTATTCCGATCGCTCTTCACCTTGATCACGGTGCAAGCTTCGAAATCTGTAAGGAATGTATCGACAACGGATTTACATCTGTTATGATCGATGCTTCTTCAAAGCCTTACGAAGAGAACATCGAGCTCTCCAAGAAGGTTGCTGATTACGCTCATTCAAAGGGCTGCACAGTTGAGGCTGAGCTCGGTACACTTTCAGGTGTTGAGGATGATGTAAACGTTGCTGATGATGCAGCACAGTATACAAATCCTGATCAGGTTGAGGATTTCATGAAGCGTACAGGCGTTGATTCACTGGCTATCGCTATCGGAACAAGCCACGGTGCTTTCAAGTTTAAGCCCGGCCAGGATCCCAAGCTTCGTCTTGATATCCTTGAGGAAGTTGTTAAGAGACTTCCCGGATTCCCGATCGTTCTTCACGGTTCTTCAGCAGTTCCTCAGAAGTTCGTTGGAATCATCAATGCTAACGGCGGCGCTCTGAAGGATGCTATCGGTATTCCGGATGAGCAGCTTCGTGCAGCAGCTAAGAGTGCAGTCTGCAAGATCAACATCGACTCCGATCTTCGTCTTGGTATGACAGCAGGTATCCGTCAGCACTTCGCTGAGCATCCTGAGCACTTCGATCCTCGTCAGTATCTTGGCGACGGCCGCGCTTATGTTAAGGAAATCGTTCACGACAAGATCATCAACGTTCTTGGTTCTGACGGTAAGGCTTGATAAAAGCGAATATATAAAATGTAAAGCTGCCATGGGTTTTCCTGTGGCAGCTTTTTTATATTTTACTGTTTCTTAATATTATTTTTTCAATATATCGTGTAAAATTAGTATATCATCCTATGCTTTCCCGTAAGGGAAACGACGGATGAGGGGAATAGGGAGGTTAATAAAATGCACAACCAGCTTACAAAAAAAGACATCGAGGACATGGAGGCGGAGATAGAGCACCGCAAGGCCGTTGTCAGAAAGGAACTCCTTGAGGATGTTAAGGAAGCAAGAGCCCAGGGAGACTTAAGCGAGAATTTTGAATATTATGCGGCAAAGAAAGCTAAAAATGCCAATGAGAGCAGAATCAGATTTCTTGAGAGAATGATAAAGACCGCTGAGATAATAGATGACTCCAGTAAGGAGGATGAAGTAGGAATGAATAAGACCGTCACAGTGCGACTGGAGGATGACGGATCGGAAGCTACTTATAAGATAGTTACCACCATGAGAGGAAATGCTTTAAAGGGCCTTATCAGTATAGAATCTCCCATGGGGAAACAGCTTCTCGGACATAAAGTGGGAGACAAGCTCACTATAGAAGTAAACAGTGACTACAGCTATGACATAACTATCCTGAAGATAGAGAACACGGAACTGACAGAAGAAGATAAGCTAAGAGACTTTTAAGGAGGAAGAAATATGGGACTTCATGTATTCCAACCTGTTGATTTGGATGAAATATTGGAAGGCGCTTTTAAATTTGGAGGCGATACCTGGGCACTGCTTACAGCGGGAAATGAAGAAAAAGCCAATACCATGACGATATCCTGGGGCGGTATAACGCATATCTGGGATAAAACCTGTGCCATTATTTATGTTCGTGAGTCCAGATATACAAAGGAATTCATTGATGCCCAGAAGAAGTTTTCACTTTCATTTCTTCATCATGACACATATAAATCTCTTAAGAAATATCTTGGTTCTGTATCCGGAAGAGATGAGGACAAGATAAAGAATGCAAAGCTTAATGTGAACTTTGATGACGGTGTTCCGTTTATAGACGAGGCAGATAATGTCATTATATGCAGAGTTCTGTATAAGCAGCTTATGAAGGAAGAATGCTTTGTTAACGGAAGATTGATTGCCGATTATTACGCAAAGGGTGATTATCACTATTATTATATAGCTGAGATCAAAAAGGTAATGATTCGATGAAAGCAGCAAATATAGCATCCTTCGAAGAAATAGGAAAATTTATTTTTCTTTCTGACGAGCCAACTCCGGCAGATATTATTCTTATTCCCGGGGCACCGCTGCAGGAACTTGCCTTTCACGGAGCAGAACTGTGGAAAAAAGGTTTTGCACCAAAGATACTTGTCACCGGAAAATTTTATATGACTTATGAGAGTCTTGAGGATGAGTTTAACAGATATTCTGCAAGTAACGGGGACAGGGACGGAGCTGTAACGGAGGCAGAGTTTCTTACTAAGCTCATGATAAGAGAGGGTGTCGATAAGGATGCAGTAATCCTTGAAGAGGAATCAACAAACACCTTTGAGAATGCGAAGTTTTCCAGAAGAATAATAGAAGAGGATCTGAAAGAGGAAAATATACGCCACATAATCCTTTGCTGTCAGGCGTTTCATGCAAGGAGAGCGCTCATGACTTTTCAGTCGGAGCTTCGTGACATCAGGATAACCGTATGTCCTGTTGTTACAAGGGGAATATGTATAGATACATGGATGGATAATGTGAAAAGTTATAATCTGGTATTGTCTGAGTTTTCCAAATGCGGAGAGTATTTTAAAGGAGACAGAATGTACGAACTCAGATAAAGATTTTTAAGTGCACTATTTTATGAGGGGATAATATGCGTAGTGCAATAAAGTCAAAGTGGACAGTGCCGATAGCCATTGTCATACTTTTTGCTGTTTTGATATTCATGGTGAACAGCATTCAGAGCAGATTCATATACAGCGATCGCATGGTTCAGCTGACAACTTATTATTCGCAGCTGGAGTCTATTATTTCGACCAGATTTACGAGATATTATAAGCTCCTTCGAAGCTGGTCATATCATCTTGAACACGAGAAATCATCAGGGATAGAAGATTTCAATTCTTACATTTCCACAGAAAAGAGAATATGGGACGTCGAGCAGATATACCTGTTTGATGAAGAGGGAAACTATCTGGATACGGAAGGTAATATAGGTTCGATTGATGAGAACAAGGACTTTATCAATCGCCTTAAAACCGTAGGGGATAAGCAGGTTTCCCACATAATTGGTACAAACGGTAAGCGTCTGGACCTTTTTGTGTTAAGTGTAAAGCCCGGAAAATATGAGGGTGTCACTTATCGCGCAATTGGTATGGGGCTTGATTCCTATCAGATGAAGAGCCGGCTCTCTGTAAAGAGAAGAGACATGGCCGGATCTTTGAACTACCTGGTAGATAAAAACGGAAATCTGATAATCACCTCTGTAAAGCAATCTCAGGAAATAGAAAACATTGTCGATTACATTTCGGAAAACGGCGAGGTTTTGTATGATCCCATCGGAAAAGGCTTCAGGGCAGAAATTGAAAGCCGTTTGACCGGTGCTATTGTCATGGAACTGGATGAGATAGCTTACTATATAACTTTTATGCCCTGCGGAATTGATGACAGCATGCTTGTATGCCTTACTCCGGCAAATGCTGTAGATAAGAATATTTCTCAGGTAAAAATGATCAACAATATACTGCTTATTGTGGCATTTGCTATTGTTCTAATTGTCATTATGGTGATAGTTCGTTATTTGTCTGTTCAGGAAATGCTTGTTGTTGCCAATTCCGCGAATGAAACAAAGACAAGGTTTCTTGCCAACATGTCCCATGATTTCAGGACACCTATGAACGCATTGGCGGGATATCTGACCCTTATGAAAGAAAATGCAGATGACCCCGATAAAGTCCGGGAATACGGAGAAAAGGCCGAGTATGCTCATCGCAATATGCTCAATATGATCAACTGCGTGCTTGATCTAAGCAAGATGGAAGAAGGAGGCGACGAGGTCAGGTATGAGAGATTTTATCTGAGTGATGTTCTTAACAGAGTCGGGCAGGAGATGGGAGCGCTTGCGGATAACAAAAGGCTGAAGCTTACGATAGACAGAGGTAAGGTCAAAGAGGATATATTTGTCGGTGATGATCTTAAGCTTGAGATAATTCTTAAGAACATAATTCAGAATGCTGTAACTTACACAGAGAATGACGGAATCATTAATGTTGATATCACTCCCGAAAATGAAGAAGATACCGAGAGGCTTATGCTCAGATTCGAGATCAAGGACAACGGAATCGGGATGGGCAGTGAATTTTTGGAGCACATTTTTGAGCCCTTCAAAAGGGAACAGAGGAAAAATGCAAGCAAGGAACAGGGTACAGGTCTTGGACTTACGGTAACCAAAAAGATGGTTGAATCGCTTGGCGGAACCATTAATGTTGAGAGCAAGATTAATGAGGGCAGTATCTTTACCGTGAGACTGGCCTTTGATATAGCGCCCAAAACCGAACTGGATGAGATAAGAGAGATTGAAGAGGTTTTGGAAAACGGAAATATGCAGGATGATTCCGGGGATGAGAATACATTTGAGGGGATGCGTTTCCTTGCGGCAGAGGATAATGAGCTGAATGCGGAAATACTTACAGAAATACTTAAAATGCAGGGCGCAGCGCTTGTGGACGTAGCTGAGGATGGTGAAAAAGCTGTAGAAGCATTCAAAGAAAAGGGTGAAGGCTACTATGACATGGTTCTAATGGATATTCAAATGCCAAACATGGATGGCTACCAGGCCTCTATGACCATTAGGGCGATGAAGGATGAGGGCAGGAAGGATGCAGGCAAGATTCCGATTATAGCGATGAGTGCAAACGCATTTAAGGATGATATAGAAAAAACCAGTGAGTCGGGGATGGATGCACATATACCAAAGCCGATTGATTTAAAGCTTTTTGAGAATACGGTCAAAGCACTTAAGGTCAGGGGGCACGAGAGCCTATGAGTGATAATAAAGAAAAAGCACAGGACAAAAAAATCCGGTGCAAGGAATGGTTTTTTGATTATGTTATAAAACAAAACAGAACGGTAGCTGCTATTTTCTCAGCAAAGGATTTTAAGGTTGAATTTCTGACTGATAATGCTGAGGAAATTCTTGGCGTGGACAGAGAACTCATTTACAAGGACATCAGAAATCTTATAGATTTGGGAGTGAGGGTAGAGGAAGAGATTCCGCCTTCGGACGACACTATTAAAAAGGTTCCGATGGGACAGACTATAGAGGCCGAAGTATTAGAAGCACATAATCAGAAAACAGGAGAGACAAAATATTTCAGAGGCAGCATTAACCACACAGATATGGACGGAGGCGACAACTTCCTTCTGATTTGGGTGGATATTACAGAGGAGATCCAAAGAAAGCGCCAGATGGAGGATATGATTGAGGTTGCTAATGCCGCTAATGAGGCAAAAACGAGCTTCCTCGCAAATATGTCCCATGATTTCAGAACGCCCATGAATGCCATAACAAACTTTAATCTTCTGATTGCAAAGAACTCAGACAATCCACAGAAAGTCAGGGATTATACACACAAAATCGGACTTGCGTGTCAGAATCTTCTTTCGCTTTTGAACGATGTTCTTGACATGAGTAAGATTGAAAGCGGAAAAGCAAATATTCACAATGAAGAATTTGCGCTGGGGCTTCTTTTGGAAGAGGTCAATTCCGTTGTGGCTTTTCAGGCTAAAAGTAAACAATTGGATTATCAGATAAAATCCGGATCAATGCCCCAGGATCGTTTTGTCGGCGACAAAAAAAGAATTAATGAGGTGCTTGTAAATATTCTTGGAAATGCGGTCAAATACACACCGACAGGCGGAAGAATTGTCTTTTCCGTATCAGAAGAAAAGTGCACCAGCGGAGATTACTGGGATGTGCGTTTTTCAGTAAGAGATAACGGAATAGGAATGAGCAAGGATTTTCAGGAAAAGCTGTTTGATGCCTTTACCAGAGAGGAGAGAAAGGAGACTTCTGGAATTCAGGGCACAGGTCTTGGAATGGCCATAACCAAGAGTCTGGTACAGATGATGGGCGGAACCATTTCGGTAGACTCCGAGGAGGGCCGGGGATCCACCTTCGTAATAACCCTGAGACTTCAGAGTATCAGACATGAGGCGGATGATTTCTGGGAAAAGAACAAAATCCGCAGATTACTTGTAATTGACGAAGATATAGATGAGTGCCATAACATAGAGACAGTATTTGAGGATACAGGGGTAGAAGTCCTTATCTGCTCGAGCGGATACAAGGCAATTAAGCTCATAGATGCAGGTGATGAGGAAGATAAGAGCATTGATGTCATTGTTTTTGGCATGCAGATAAGGAGCCTTAGCTGCTTTGAGGTCGCATCATATCTCAAGGAAAAGCCGCTTAAACATAAACCTGTTTTTATCCTGTTAACTGATGACTGGGAAGAAATTGCGGCTGAGGCCAGGGAGGCCGGAATATATGATTTCCTGCAAAGGCCGCTTTTCCTATCCACTTTCCGTCAACTCATGGGAAATGTTGTATGCAGGGTTGGTACGGAAAAGGAAAAGCAACTTGAAAAACCGCTTAAGGGAATAAGGCTTTTGGCAGCAGAGGATAATGATATAAATGCAGACATACTTTCAGAGCTAATGAACATGGAAGGTGCTGTGATCGAGAGGGCATCCAACGGCAGGGAAGCTGTGGAGATGTTTGAAAAGGCAGAGCCCGGATATTATGACATGATTCTTATGGATATTCAGATGCCATTTCTTAACGGATATCAGGCGACGGCAGCAATAAGGAAACTGGACAAGGAGGGTGCCTCACAAATACCGATAATTGCTATGACTGCGAACGCCTATGCCGATGATGTGCAGAGAGCACTTGATGCGGGAATGAATGCACATGTGTCAAAGCCCATAGATATGAAGGTTGTGGAGGCTACAATTTTGTCATTAAAAACAAATATGCAGTCGACATAGAGATTATTAAATGATAAAATTACACTATTGTGAACGTATATTAATAAGATAGTGGAGCAAATAGTAAGATGAAGAAAGCATTGATCATAGGTGCCGGTCCGGCCGGACTTACGGCAGCATATGAGTTATTGGAAAAAACCAACGATATAGAAGTTGTTGTCCTTGAGGAGACAGACAAGTTCGGCGGTATTTCCAGAACGGTTGAGTATAAAGGAAACCGTATGGACATGGGAGGACACAGATTTTTCTCCAAGGTCCCTGAAGTTAATGAATGGTGGGATAATATGCTCCCCAGACAGGGAAGCCCGTCCTATGATGATATAGTTTTAAAACGTCCGTCTACTGTTGTAAAGGGCGGTCCCGATCCTGAGACAGAGGATAGGGTTATGCTTAGAAGAAATCGTATTTCACGTATTTTCTTTAACGGCAAATTTTTTGATTATCCCATAACACTGAAGGTTGAGACTTTCACGAACATGGGACTCGGCACAACTATCGTAGCAGGCTTTTCATACATAAAGGCGATGCTCTTTAAGCGTAAAGAGAATTCACTTGAAGATTTCTATGTAAATCGTTTCGGTAAGAAGCTTTACTCAATGTTCTTTGAGCACTACACAGCTAACCTCTGGGGCAGACATCCTTCCGAGATCGATCCCAGCTGGGGAGCTCAGCGCGTTAAAGGTGTCTCCATAATGGCGGTTCTTGCCAATGCATTTAAGAAAAAGAGCGGCAAGACAGGCGGAAAGGTTGAGACATCTCTTATCGAAGAGTTCAGTTATCCGAAGCTTGGTCCCGGACAGCTCTGGGACGTAACCGCATCCGAAATTCAGAAAAAGGGCGGTACCATAATTACAGGTGCCAAGGTTACCAAGATTAATAAGGATGGAGACCATCTCACAGGTGTTACTTATGTGAAGGATGGACAGAATGTCACCATAGAGGGTGATTACATAATAAGCTCCATGCCTATAAAGGATCTCGTGGCAGGAATGAATGATGTTCCCGCTGATCCTGCAAGAATCGCAGCAGGACTTCCTTACAGAGATTACATGACACTGGGTGTTCTTATTCCGCATCTTAATCTCGAGAATAAGACAAGCACCAAAACAATTGGAAACATCGTTCCGGATAACTGGGTATATGTTCATGATCGCAGCGTATCTATGGGACGTTTCCAGATCTACAACAACTGGTCACCTTATCTTGTTAAGGATATTGATAATACCGTATGGATGGGTCTTGAGTATTTCTGCAACGAAGGCGATTCCATGTGGAGTATGACAGATGATGAGTTTGCCAAGATGGCAATCAAGGAGATGGTTAAGATCAACCTCATCGATGAGGAAAAAGAGGTTCTTGATTATCATGTAGAGCGTGTTAAAAAGGCATATCCGGCTTACTTTGACACCTATGATGAGATGGACACACTTGTAGATTATCTCAACACCATCGACAACCTTTTCTGCGTTGGACGTAACGGACAGCACAGATACAACAATATAGACCACTCAATGTGCACTTCTTTTGAAACTGTAAAGAATATTCTTTCAGGCACACGCGACAGGAGCAACATCTGGAGTGTTAATACAGAGAAAGAATATCATGAATCCACGGAGGCAAAGAATCCAGAGGACGAAGAGATAGAAATAGACTGATTTTATACGGGCGCCAATTACAGTATTGGCGTCCGTTTTTAAAAGATGAGGGTAAAAGGAGGCAGAAACAATGATCAACTACACAAAGATTACAGATGAAACTTACTGGGTTGGAGGAAGCGACAGAAGACTCTCAAGATTTGAGAATATCTTCCCTCTTGAGGATGGTGTATCCTACAACAGCTATGTGATTGCGGATGAAAAGACAGCACTTTTTGATACAGCCGATATTTCAATCTCCGATCAGTTTTTGGAAAATGTAGCCGGCGTTCTCGGTGATAAGAAGCTTGATTATCTGATCATTAATCATATGGAGCCTGACCACTGCTCACAGATAGCTACTGTTGTTGCTATGTATCCTGAGGTAACGCTGGTTGGTAATGCTAAAACTTTCACTTTCCTGTCACAGTTTTTCCCGGAGCTCGGCGCTCAGAGTAAAATCACTGTTGCTGAAGGAGATACCCTTGAGCTTGGTAAGCACACGCTGACCTTTGTAATGGCACCTATGGTGCACTGGCCGGAAGCAATGTTTACCTATGATAAGGCAACCGGAGCATTGTTTAGTGCTGATGCATTCGGTACTTTCGGTGCAATAGATGCGGGAATTTTTGCGGATGAATATGATTTCGAGAAGAAATTCCTTGACGAGGCCAGAAGGTACTATGCTAATATTGTTGGCAAATACGGTATGCAGGTTCAGGCAGTTCTTAAGAAGGCCGCAGCCATCGACATTAAGTATATCTGTCCGCTTCATGGTCCGATCTGGAGAGAGAATATAGCATGGTTTATAGATAAATATCAGAAGTGGAGCACCTATACTCCCGAGGATGACGAAATTGTTGTCATTTACGGAAGTCTCTACGGACATACAGAGAGTGCGGCGCAGAGAGCAGCAGCCATGATTCGTGAAAAGAGCGGAAAGAAGGTCAGTGTTTATGACGTATCACAGACCCATCCTTCAAAGCTGATATCCGAGGTTTGGCGCTGCGGCAAGATTGTACTGTTTTGCCCTACATATAATAACGGAATATATATTCCTATGGAGAACTTCCTGTCAGACTGCCAGGCGCTTACAGTTCAGAACAGAATATTCGCACTTGCGCAAAACGGAACCTGGGCACCTGCTTCAGGTAAACTCATGACAGAGAAGCTTCAGACTCTTAAAAATGTAACTATAGTAGAGCCTGTTCTCACGATCAAGAGTGCACTTCATGTGACAGATGAACCGGAGCTTGAAGCCTTCGTGACAGCTGTCGTTGAAGCATAAATCTATGAACGCGTATGGGGGCGTGTTCGGAAACTACTAATTTTTTAAGACCTTCACGTATACAGCCTAAAGAGGCTGATATAAGGAGGCAAGGAGGAGTAATGAAAGAGTTTTTGAAAAGAAAGAATATCGTAATCTCCGGAAAGAGATACGGTATCGAGGCACTGTCTGCAATGGCGCAGGGATTATTTGCGTCGCTGCTGATTGGAACAATTCTTAACACCATTGGCACACAGTGCGGACTTGCGTGGTTATCCGAGATTGGTAAGTATGCTTCGTCGATGAGCGGAGCAGCTATGGCCGTAGCGATTGGCTATGCACTTCAGGCACCGCCCCTTGTACTTTTTTCACTTGTAACAGTTGGATATGCAGCTAATGCTTTGGGAAGTACGACGCTTTCAGGTGGATCCGGAGCCGGTGGCCCGCTTGCTGTTCTTTTCATAGCAATAATTGCCGCTGAGTTCGGAAAAGCGGTATCTAAAGAAACAAAGGTAGATATTCTGGTAACCCCGATAGTAACTATTCTTGTGGGTGTAGGGCTTGCAGCCTTAATTGCACCTGCTATCGGAACCGCGGCTTCCTCAGTCGGAGGCGTGGTTATGTGGGCTACGGAGCAGCAGCCGTTCCTCATGGGAATCATTGTTTCCGTGGTTGTGGGAATTGCTCTTACTTTACCTATTTCCTCTGCAGCCATCTGCGCAGCACTTGGACTTACTGGTCTTGCGGGAGGAGCTGCCGTAGCAGGATGCTGTGCACAGATGATCGGCTTTGCCTTCATGTCATTTAAGGAAAATAAGTGGGGCGGCCTCATTTCACAGGGAATCGGAACATCAATGCTTCAGATGGGAAACATTGTTAAGAACCCTAAGATTTGGATTGCGCCGATACTCACAAGTGCAATAACAGGACCTATTGCAACATGTGTGTTCCATCTTCAGATGAACGATCCCGCAAGTGCGGTTGCTTCCGGAATGGGAACCTGCGGACTTGTTGGACAGATTGGTGTTTATGCCGGATGGGTAAATGACGTTGCTACAGGTGCAAAGGCAGGAATTACCGGATTTGACTGGCTTGGACTTGCGCTTATCTGCTTTATTCTTCCCGCAGTTCTTACATGTATTTTCGGAGCATTTTTCAGAAAGATCGGCTGGATTGGCGAGGGTGACCTTAAATTATCATAATAAGGCCATGATTTTGATAAAAATAATATGGTTTTAGTATAAAATAAGATATATGCAGTAATAAAATAGTCACCTGTAGATTTCTATTTTAAATAAGATTTAAGGAGAGAATGAAATGAAACAATTCCCGGGATTTTCACATGGAATTAACCTTGGTGGATGGCTGTCACAGTGCGATCATACCAAAGAGCGTTACGACAATTTTATTACAGAGAGCGATATCGAAAAGATAAAGAGCTGGGGGCTTGATCATATAAGAATTCCTGTAGACTACGATCTTGTTGAGGAGAAGGACGGAACTTATAAAGAGGAAGGCTTTGCATATATTCAGAAGGCTCTTGACTGGACCGGAAAATACGGTCTTAATACCGTGCTTGATCTTCATAAGACTTATGGCTACAGCTTTGACAGCGGCGAGCAGGAAGCAGGATTCTTTGAAAATGAGAAATTTCAGGAGCGTTTCTATAAGCTTTGGGAGCAGTTTGCGCAGCGTTTTGGAAAGTATGAAGACAGACTTGCCTTTGAGCTTTTAAATGAGGTAACAAAGCCTGAGTACGGCGAGACCTGGAATCGCATTTCAACCGAGTGTATCAAGAGAATCAGAGTTTATGCTCCGACAATCAAGATTCTTCTTGGAGGTTATTACAACAACAGTATTGTTGCACTCAAGGACATCTGTGATCCTTATGATGAGAACGTGGTCTACAATTTCCACTGCTATGAGCCTTTGATCTTCACACATCAGGGAGCACCGTGGATTGAGACTATGGATCCGAACTTCCGTATGGCTTTTGATTCCACATATCGTCAGTATGATGAGAATGCTTTTGCTCAGCTTGGAAACAGACCTGAGGAAATCAAAGTTGACGATCCTGATAAGAAGCTTGGAATTGAGTACTTCGAGCAGTATATGCAGGAGGCTGTAAGAGTAGCTGAGGAGAGAAATGTTGCACTTTACTGCGGTGAATACGGTGTTATAGAGAGAGCTACTCCCGAGGATGCATTAAAGTGGTATACAGCAATTGGAACCTGCTTTAACAAGTACAACATCGGTCGTGCTGCATGGAGCTACAAAGAGATGGATTTCGGCCTCTCTGATGCCCGTATGGACGGTGTGAGAGATGAAGTACTTAAGATGATGTAATATTTTCTGTTAACAGACTACAGATACCTTCCCTGAAAATCGGGGAAGGTATTTTTTTCTGCAAAAATCTTTGTTTTTCCTGTAAAATAGAGGTTAATACGGCCTTAAGGCTTTATGAATGGGAGGATAAAATGCGAGCGGTTTTAACAAGGGTATTATCGGCTTCGGTTACAATAGATGGTAAGAAGGTTTCAGAGATAGGAAAGGGCTTTTTGGTCCTTCTGGGAGTCAAGGTGGGTGATACGGAGCAAGAAGCAAAAAAGATTGCCGATAAAATCTGTGGACTCAGGATTTTTGAGGATGAGAATGGTAAAATGAATATTAACCCCAAGGATGCGGGAGCTGAGCTTTTGATAGTAAGCCAGTTTACTTTATATGCGGATTGCAGTTCAAGAAGACCTGGCTTTACGGACGCTGCAAGACCGGAGATTTCAGAGCCTTTATATGAGCTTGTGGTTTCCGAGTGCAGAGACAGAGGTTTTAATGTGCAAACAGGTGAATTCGGGGCAGATATGAAGGTTGAATCGGTAAATGACGGTCCGGTGACTATCGTGCTGGATATAGATAAATAGAAACGAGGATATGGATATATGAAAGAGAATGTTTTGCCGCTTGATACAGGGCGTTTTATAATACAGCCACAAGACATAGAGAATATCTGGGATGAAGAGTGGGATATATGTTTAAAAAACGTAGATAAAAAGAAGATAGGCAGTCTTCGCTTTGAGAATACCAATGTCCATGGGGAGATCCATTTTAGTGTCTCATTTGATGATACATATAAAGCGGGATATATTTCGGAGATATTTTATGCGGTAGCCAGCTTTGTATTTAAATCCGGTAAGGTTAAGGAAATCTGTACTGTCTGCAGACATGAGAATGAGAACCTGGTTCGCGGGCTCGAAAAAGCAGGCTATGTCCTTCGGGAATTTAAGGACGGAAATGATTATTACTCCATGAAAAAGCAGAAGACTTCCTGGACAGGTTTATATGTCATGATTGGAATGATAGCCGGGTTTATTATCGGAATAACTTTGTCAAACCTGTGGATGGGAACGATTTCAGGAGTTGTAATAGGTACTGTTATTGGATTTCTTATGGACAAAAGAGAGCAGGATAATACTGAAAGCAAAAAATTAAGGACTTGAATCTCTTCAAGTCCTTAAACTTTAGTCGGAATGACAGGATTTGAACCTGCGGCCTCTGCGTCCCGAACGCAGCGCTCTACCAAACTGAGCCACATTCCGTTATATGTAAAGCAAAAGCCGTAGAGACTTTCGCAGCAAAAAGTATGATACAATATAAAGTGTTATTTTGTCAATAGGTGAGCGAAGAAAGGCATAATTATGAGTGCAATTGTTGTTGCTGATGCAAAGGTAATTTTGAAAAAGGGCGAGGGGAGAACAATCAAGGCCGGCGGAGCCTGGGTTTTTGATAATGAGATAAACAGAGTAGAGGGCAGCTTTGATAATGGTGATATTGTCGAAGTGCTTGATCATGATGGATACTTTATGGGATACGGTTTTATTAATACCAATTCCAAGATAAGAGTGCGCATGATGTCGAGAAGAAAAGAGCATCCTGTAAATGAGGAGCTTTTGGAAACTCGTATAAGAAATGCGTGGGGTTACAGAAAAACGGTTATGAACCCTGAGTTATACGGGTATGATGCCAGGCTTTCGGGAACTGATGAAAAGGAAGCTCTGCAGAAGCTTTCATGCCGCCTGATTTTTGGTGAGGCAGATTTTCTTCCGGGAATTACAATTGATAAGTTTTCCGATGTACTTGTCATTGAGTCGCTTGCTCTTGGTACAGACAGAATGAAGAACATTATTCTCAATCTGTGTAAGAAGGTACTCGCAGAAGACGGTGTTGACATCAAGGGAATATATGAGAGAAGCGATGCCAAGGTCAGAGAGCAGGAAGGTCTTGAGAGAACTAAAGGCTTTATAGGTGAGCCTTTTGATACAAAGGTGCTCATTGAGGAAAACGGAGTAAAGTATTATGTAGATGTTGAGAACGGCCAGAAAACCGGATTTTTCCTGGATCAGAAGAATAACAGAAGGGCTATAGCATCACTTTGTAAGGGGAAGAAGGTCCTTGACTGCTTTACTCATACCGGATCTTTTGGACTTAACGCTGCGGCAGCAGGTGCAAGCTCCGTTCTTGCGGTTGATGCATCGGATGTGGGATGTGCTCAGGCGGAGGAAAATGCGAAGCTGAACGGGCTTGAAAACATAATAAAATTCCAATGCGCGGATGTGTTTGATCTTTTGCCCGAGCTTGAGAAGAAGAGCGAGCAATATGATGTGGTAATCCTTGATCCACCGGCCTTTACAAAATCGAGAGCTTCGATTAAGAAGGCTGTAACGGGCTACAGGGAGATCAATATCAGGGGAATGAAGCTTGTGAAAAACGGTGGATATCTGGCAACCTGTTCATGTTCTCATTTTATGGATGAAGAGCTTTTTGCAAAGACGATCAGAGAGGCAGCAAGGAGTGCCCACAAGCAGCTTCGTCAGGTAGAATTCAGGCAGCAGGCTGCGGACCATCCTATACTTTGGTCTAACGATGCATCATTTTATTTAAAATTCTATATTTTTCAGGTCGTTGAGGAATTGTAAGATTTTTCATATTAGGATTTTTAGAGAAAAATGCCACCGGTACTTTGATAAGCCGGTGGCATAATTATATTTTTATAGGTTATCAGAATTGTACAACCTTGGGCGCGTCGGTAAAGGAAGAGAAAGTTGCGGTAGCGTTCTTAAAGTAAAGAACTTCTGTATTATCATCATCAGCCTTGTACATGCCCTGAAGAGACGGATAAGCATCAAGCATATGCTGCTTTGCTTCAATTCTATCATCGCGTACAAGTTCTCCTGCAACGCGAACCCATTTGCCTTCGGTGAAACCACAGATTTCCACCTTGGGATTGGCCTGGATCTGCTTGGAAACATCCTTTACTTTGCCTGTCTGGATGTAAAGCTTATCCTCAAAAATATCTACTGTTCCGAAGGGGCGTACTCTGGGCTGATCTCCGTCAACTGTTGCCAGATAATAAGTGCCGCATTTTTTTAAAAATTCATAAACTTCCTGCATGATAAGCCTCCTTTTATTTAAATTGTATAAAATAAATTATAACTTTCTGTTATTTATATTACAAGGTATCGAAATGAAGATTAGATGATGTTACAATCATTATATGATTCAGGATATATCACCCAGGAAATTTCATAATGAGTATAAAGCTGAGCTTCCTGTCTCCGGAGATTACGTGTTTTCTTTTCGGGGGAGGGAGCTTTTGTGCGTTTTGGGAGAAAACGGAGAGATTAGTTTTCCTAAGGCAGATGAGATAGGAATAGATAAAAAGGAGATGGTCTTTCTCTTTGAAATTGACGATATGCGTTTTTTCCTGCCCAAAAGAGAGTACGGATTTTATATCTCCGATATCTCGGCGGACAGATCTCCGGAGCATGAGTACAGATATGAAGATATCAGAGTTCTTAGAAATGCAAATCCGGGATATCTGTGCTTTGCCGGGATGACAGCATATCACCTCTATGTCTGGTACCGCGACAACAAGTTCTGCGGAAGGTGCGGCAGGGAGACGGTCGTTTACGACAAGGAGAGAGCTCTTAGGTGTCCAAGATGCGGGAACATTATTTATCCCAAGATCTGCCCTGCGGTTATTGTTGGGGTAACGGATAAAGATAAAATCATGATGACGAGATATGCGGGAAGACCCTATAAAGGAAATGCGCTTATAGCAGGATTTTGCGAGATAGGAGAGTCCGCGGAGGATACTGTCAGACGTGAGGTTATGGAGGAAGTCGGGCTTAAGGTAAAGAATATAAGATATTTTGCAAGTCAGCCATGGGGCTTCGATTCAAATCTTTTGCTGGGATATTTCTGTGAACTTGACGGAGAAGGTGAAGTAAACATTGACCGCGATGAGCTCGCCATAGCCGAGTGGGTTAAGAGAGAGGATATCGGAAAAGAAAACAGTAATCTAAGTCTTACTGCAACAATGATGATGCATTTTAAGGAACATCCCGAGGACTTTATCTAGAGAAAAATTAACAGGCACACCGGAAAACGGAGGGTTTTTGCATGGAAGAACAGATGAGAAAAATCGGTAGACAGATGGCAATCAGAATGGGAATTCTTATGAGTCTTGCACTTTCTCTTGTGGGCACGCTCACTTCAGGACACTTCACGGTTCCCGGATTTATCATCAGCTTCGTATTAAGTACAATAATCAGTTTAATAATAGGTTTTGTTATTCCTATCGGCAAGGTAACTGGCGGTCTATGTGCAAAATGGGGACTTGAGAGAGGTAAGATTGGTACAAGGGTTGTTGAAAGCCTTATTTCAGATGTGATATATACCCCTGTAATTACACTGGCCATGGTGGCATTTGCTTATAATATGGCTATGCGCCAGAGCGGAGGAATGGCACAGATGCCTCCCTTTATAATTATGTTTCTCAAATCCCTTTTTATCTGTTTTGTGGTAGGATTTTTCCTGATATTTATTATTCAGCCTATTTTGCTGAAACAGCTTATGAAAAAGAGCTTCGAAGAGGTATAAATAAAAAGGCGCTGTATCCGGCTTGATACAGCGCCTTTATTATGTAACTATTTTAATTTATTGGCTATTCTGCCTTCATTTTTACCGAACTGGTTGTAATGAGCAAGAAGCAAATCAGGATTTGTTCCGAAAGCATCCTGAAGATCCTTGTAATTGGAGTAGTAGTATAAAGCGTTAAATTCGGCATTGTTTCCGCTGTAGTTTTTAAGCCCTGAAATAGCGGCTTCCTTTGCATCGGCAGCTGCAGCAGCGGCGGGATTAATGTTTTGAACATATACTTCTATGCAATCATGCTTTTCCGAGGTTGGCATTCTGTCATCGTCAACATAGAAATGATAGAAGATGTTCTTTTCGGTCTCATCTGCTCCGATGTGGAGTGTTACATACTGATAACCTGTTTTGTAGGAGCACTCCATATAGGTTCCGGAGCTTGTGTGAGGTCCAAGGTAATACGTATAGTTGTAGTAAGCCATTATCGGAATCTGCTTTGTTGTTCCGGCATCCATCTTGAGGACTGTTTCGGTAAAATCAAAGCAATCGGGTATCTCGCTGTACGCGAGGGCTTTTGTCCCAAAGGTGGCAATAAGAATAAGCGACAATGCAAAAACGGCAATAGAACTTTTCATAAATCTTTTCATATACTCATACCAACCGCTTTTTTAGCGGTTTTTCCTTTCTCCCCATGCAGGGCAAATATTATTCTGCACTTTAATTATAGAAAGGAATTATCGCTATTGCACATAAATTTTTCCTAAACAAAGTAAACTTTTTATTTTTTAAATTATGACAAGCCTTTCAGGCATAATTATATTTTCCATATTGTCCTTTTCGATTTACTTTATCCTATGAATCATACTTATTCTTTCACAGGTTCCTCAATCTATCACATCAACAATCTTCATTTCAGTTACAGCTTACCGGTGGTTTCCAGGGCTTAGGGCAGAGAAGTGTAGTTCTGCCTATATCCGGAAGAACATCATATATAGAACATCCCATACGAACTTCAAAATCTTCTTTTATCTTGAATGCAATCTCCCAGCCTTTTATGTAGCCTTCCATAATTCCGTATCGTCTTGTAACATCAACAAATCTTTTTTCAAGAATTACAAAACCATAATCTGCGGCAAGAGAATCACAGAGCTGGATCAGCTTGTCATAATCATTTGGCTCACCACAATTCATAATGTAATCTTTGATAGCCTTCTCATGCTCTGTTTCGGGCTCGTAGCAAAACTCGTCCTGCATGCGAAGATAGGAATGTGTCATGCAAATCCTGGCCGGCTCATCCCATCCTTTCTCCATGCAGTACTTGTACCCTTCATATACGTGCGTAGGAATATCAACGAAGCCATATTTACATCTTCTTCCGATATCATGCAAAAGGCCGACTATATAGGCTTTCGCTGAATCCATATCAGGTATCTTTGCAGCAATGTTACGAGCTGCTAAGCCAACATTCTTTGAGTGATCCACCCATGGTCCGGGATTCAGTTTTCTTGCTATTTCTAACTCTTCAAGAGCTTCTTTGATACTTGGAAACATCTGTTATACCTCCAATCTTATCTTGACTATATTCAGGCGCGCACTGAACTTATAACTATGCTATACTCAGATTATAAAAGGTGACGTAACGTAACCTTCAAGAACTTTTTTAATCATATTGGAGAATACTTTTATGAATAAAAATGGGTACTATTCATCCGGACAATTTGCCAAAATGGCTCACGTATCGGTAAGAACTATAAGATTTTATGACCAGAAGGGTCTGCTTGCGCCATCTTATATAACAAAGTCAGGTACAAGATTTTACACAGATTACGATTTTGCTATTCTACAGCAGATATTGCTTTTAAAGTACCTGGGATTTTCTCTGGATGAGATAAAAGAAATACCAAATGGTCAGACTGATAATCATTTCATTCTAAATGCCCTAAAGATGCAGAAAAAGCTGCTTTCAGAGCGAATTGATGAAATGAAAAATGTTGAGGCAGGTGTAAATGCCACCATTAAAGCTATAGAAAGCTCTGCCACTCCCGATTGGAAGCAGATGCTTGATCTGATTCACATGACTTCAATGGAGAACAACTTAAAGAGCCAATATCAAAATGCAAGCAACATCTCTGCCAGGATAGAACTTCATAACAAATATTCAACGAATAAACAAAGATGGTTTAACTGGGTATTACAGGAATGTGATATCTCTTCCGGGATGGATATTCTTGAGCTTGGTTGCGGTAATGGAGCATTATGGGCAGAGAATATAAGCGAATTGTCCAAGCGCAATTATACAGATATACAAATAACTCTTTCAGATATCTCTGCAGGTATACTGCATGATGCAAGACAGAATATAGACCGTGCTGTATCAGCATATTCAAAAGAACTTCGGGGCTTAACTTTTTCCTACAAAGCATTTGACCTTAATGCTATCCCATTTGAAGATAAATCCTTTGATCTTGTAATTGCGGGGCACGTCCTTTTTTATTGTGACGATGTCCATCTTGCTTGTAAGGAAATACGCAGAGTGCTGAAGCCCGGCGGAAGACTAGTCTGCAGCACATATAGTAGTAATCATATGAAAGAGATCAGAGAGCTGGTAATAGATTTTGATGATAGGATCGTGCTTTCCAGCAATGACTTATACAAAATATTTGGTCTGGAGAATGGTGCTGATATATTGCGCGGCGTATTTGGAGAAGTGGAACTGAAGAAATACAAGGATGAAATAATCATTACTGATGCTGGTCCTCTAATAGATTATATTTTTTCGTGCCACGGCAATCAGAACCACTATCTTCTGAACAGGTATGCAGAATTTAAGAATTATATTATGAAAAAGGTGAGTCATGAATTCCACATCACCAAGGATGCCGGGCTCTTTATCGCAATTAATTGAGACGGAAAGGAAAGATGCGGGTTTCCGAGTTGTCTACCTTGTTATACACACAATTAACGGAAAATTTTATTGAACGTGTCTAGGACAGAAATCAAAGCCTGACCTAGGTTGGATTTAAAAGTGGCTAAGCGAGCTTATCTTCTTGGCCATTCCGTTGCAACGAATGAAAGGTATTACTCTCACGCTAAGTCAGATGACCTTGAAGATGTTAGAGACCTATTGAACAAGTACTGTGATATGAAAAACAGCACAGATGAAGTTGGTCACGCAGAATTACTCAATAATATTATTGATTTTATACAAATAAAAAGCTCCGAAACCCTTAATAGAATTAAGAATCTCGGAACTTCCTAAGCGAGCGATAGACGGGGCTCGAACCCGCGGTCTCCACCTTGGCAAGGTGGCGCTTTACCAACTAAGCTACTATCGCGTATATGTAAACGAGCTAAGCTCGGTTACCACAATATTTGATTTTAAAGAGCGATAGACGGGGCTCGAACCCGCGGTCTCCACCTTGGCAAGGTGGCGCTTTACCAACTAAGCTACTATCGCATATATATTAAGTCGCATCTGCAACGCAAGTTATATAATACACAAGGATATATGTATTGTCAACAAGAAATTTGATATTATATGCATAATATGAAAATACGCAAAAAGAAGAGTGTTGATAATGGCTATCAGGTTATCCGATTATTTGAAAAATAAATATGGCGAGAAGGTTTACAGATTATCTCTGACTTCAGGTTGTACATGTCCGAACAGAGACGGAAGCATAGTTTTGCCTGACGGGACACATCTTACCGGGGGCTGTACCTTTTGCTCGGAGGGCGGCTCCGGAGAATTTGCAGCTGACATTGCTTCTGTGGATGAACAGATAGAAGATGCTAAAAGACGAATACAAAATAAAACCGATGCGAGGAAGTTCATAGCATATTTTCAGTCATATACCAATACCTATGGAGATGTAGACAGACTAAAAAAGCTGTATCTTGAGACAATCCAAAGAGAAGACATTGAGATTCTCTCTATAGGGACAAGGCCTGATTGTCTTGAAAGAGAAGTGCTTCAAATGCTGAGGGAGCTAAGGGAGATAAAACCAGTGTGGATTGAGCTTGGCCTTCAGACGATTCACGAGGAAACTGCTGAGCATTTTCACAGGGGATATACTATCGAGGTATTTGAGGAAGCATATAAAAATCTTAAAGAAGCAGGGATAGAAGTAATTGTTCATGTGATTTTCGGATTACCCGGTGAGACTAAGGAGGATATGCTGGAAACTGTAGGCTATCTTTCAGATTTGGAGCCTTCGCTTGATGGAATAAAGTTGCAGAATCTGCAGATACTGAAAGGAACTCAGATGTATGAGGAGTACAAAGAGAATCCTTTTCATATTTTGACACTGGATGAACATGCAGAATTAATTATGGAAAGTCTGAAAATGCTTCCCGGAGATACGGTAATCCACAGAATGACCGGAGATGGTCCAAGGCGACTACTTGTAGAGCCGCTTTGGAGTCTTGATAAAAAGAATGTGCTAAATACCTTAAACAGAAGGACAAAGGGGCTGCTTTAACGAGACAGAGCCCAGAATGCTACAGCACTGGCAGCAGCAACGTTGAGGGAATCAACGTCATGTGACATAGGAATTTTCACACAATAATCGCAGGCATCTATGGTCTCAGGTAAGAGTCCGTCTCCCTCAGCACCGAGGAATACAGCAAGTTTTTCGGAAGCGGTTATCTCCGGATCGTCTATGGATCTGGAATTATCACGAAGAGCCATGGCCACGGTTGAATAGCCAAGAGCTTTCAAGACCTCCATGCTTCCTGTTTCCGGAAGAAACGTCCAGGGAATCTGGAATATCGTACCCATGCTTACGCGTATTGCGCGGCGATATAAGGGATCCGTACAGCCATGAGAAAAGAGAACAGCATCCATGGAAAGTGCAGCGGCGCTTCTAACAATTGCACCTGCGTTGGTGGGATTTGTCACATTTTCAAGAACGGCTACTCTTCGCGCATTTTTGCAAACATCGTCTACAGACGGAAGAGGCCTTCTTTTCATAGCACAAAGCACACCGCGTGTGAGGTGGAAACCGGTAATGGATGTGAGAATACTGTCACTTGCAGAAAATACAGGAACTTTAAAGGGAAGAGACGCAAGTTTTTCTAAAACCAAAGAGGCTTCACCTCTGATCTGATTATTTTCGATCAGCACAGAAATCGGCTCATAGCCGGCGATCAATGCGCGCTCTATTACCTTCGGACTCTCAGCAATAAAAATGCCCGGAGCAGGTTCATTTATGCGGTATAGCTGTACTTCGGACTGCTCGCTGTAAACTGAAAGCCCGGCTGATTCAAGATTGGTTGTTTCAATTATTTGGATCATCTTTTTCTCCCTGACCAATAATAAAAAAGTATAGCACAAATTGGAAATGGCGGAATTCATCTGATAAAATAAAGAAGTTAATAAGTAATTTGAGGAGACTTTTTCTTATGGGGAATACTTTTTATTTTGGTTTTGAGCCACAGCTGATGGAATGGCTTCAAAATTTATTAGGAGAGGCCGGAGCCGGTTTTATTTCGCACTTTTCAGCACTTGGAGAAGAGACGGTCCTTCTTTTTATATTGGGATTTCTTTACTGGTGCTATGACAAGCAGTTTGGAATCTATATCGGGACAAATGCGGTATTAGGAGGGGTGCTCAATCCTCTGATAAAAAATATTGCACTAAGGCTAAGGCCCTATATGGTTCATGAAAATATTAAGTGCTTCAGGCCTGTGGAAAAATCGGGAGCTCTGGATGATATTTCTGCGCAGGGTTACTCTTTTCCGAGTGCTCATTCAATGAATTCGGCAACAGTGTACGGATCACTTGCAGGGTATCTGAAAAACCGATTTGTTCTAATAATTGCTATTATAATTCCTTTTCTTGTAGGAATATCTAGAGTAGTTGTCGGAGTTCATTATCCTACGGATGTTTTGACGGGATGGGCCACCGGTATTGCCATTGTATTCATCGTTCCTCTTATCTACGAAAAGGTCGGGGAAGAGAGACGCTCACTGTTAAATCTTATATTCTTTGCGGTATCTTCAATTGGATTTTTCTATTGCAAAACATCGGATTACTATACAGCTATGGGAGTTATGGCCGGCTTTTATCTGGCTATAGAATTTGAGAAAAGATTTGTTAATTTTGAAGAGACAAGAAAACCGCTTGAAATAATTATAAGGCTTGTGGGAGGAGCGGCTGTTTATCTGGTACTAAATACTGCTCTTAAGCTTCCTTTTTCAAAGGAATTTCTTGCATCCAACACCACGGGTGCTTTTATGGTGAGATTCATCAGGTACACAATAGTTGTGTTTGTGATGCTTGGTGTTTATCCAATTCTTTTCAAGTTCTTTAAGAAAAAAGAAAACTGAAGCCGGAGATATAAATGAGAGAGTCTGATTATACTTTTGAATCGGAATCAAAATATATATTCAAATGCTGCTTGCTGACCATAATCATGTTGGCACTTATTGTTCCGGTTATCTATATTGCAAGGTATGCCTTTCCCTGGGCAGATGATTTTACTTACGGTGCGCTGCCTCATAGGGCATTTGTTCATACAGGTTCTGTGCTTAAGGCTATAGGGGCAGCTTTTGAAGATACATTTGATACATATTTTGGATGGCAGGGGACGTATACCTCCTGTTTTCTGATGGAGCTTCAGCCTGCGGTTTTCAAGACAAAGTTCTATCACCTGACCGCATTTATTATGCTTGGAGCGATGTTTTTATCGTACTTTGCGCTTTTTAAGGTGATAGGGAAAGATGTCTTAAAAACAAACAGGATGAATTATCCGCTGTTTTTATTGACATTTCTTATCACTGTTGAACTTGTGGATGGAAAGGCAGAGGGTTTTACCTGGTATAACAGCGCCGTTCATTATACCTTTGGACATGCTTTATTTGTGCTTTTTCTGGCACTTCTTCTGAAGAATTCCTTTATTCGTGAAAAATCCATGCTATTAACAGTGCTTTCATCTCTTGCGGGATTTCTGGCTGCAGGAGTTAATAATATAACTGTTTTTGGCGGACTTCTTTTTATCATCATGGTA
This sequence comes from Butyrivibrio sp. WCD2001, assembly GCF_000424485.1. NCBI lineage: Bacteria > Bacillati > Bacillota > Clostridia > Lachnospirales > Lachnospiraceae > Butyrivibrio > Butyrivibrio sp. WCD2001. Next base: position 175,568 of record NZ_AUJZ01000008.1, read on the forward strand.
GTTTTGTTTGCGCTGTTAAGCCAGCTCCTGTCTGGTGACAAGGACTGCTCACATATTAAAAGAGCGATTATCCCTTCACTGAATTATTTTGTGGGGACAGCCCTGAATCTTCTTTCGCCGGGTAATAAAAACCGCATGGCAATGGCAAACTCCGTAAAAAACAGCGTATTTGTCACAGTAAGGAATTCTTTTGTACTGGGATTTCATTTTGTTCTTCGTCATATAAGTATTGAAGTTCTGGGATTTGCGATTCTCGCAGGAATCCTTATATGGAGAACTTTTCTGGAGCTGCAGAAAAAGGATGCGGTAAAGTTTAAGTTTCCTTTGCCCGGTGTGATTACAGTACTTAGTTATTGCCTGATTTCAGCTCTGTATTCGCCTTTTGCATATATTGGAAACTCAGAGATTTCAAAAGTGTACATAGAGGAGCAGCTCTCTGTTAACAGGGTATCGAATTCGGTCTTCTATGTTTTCATATTGCTTATAGTTCTGAATGTGTTTTATTTCACTGGATGGATTTTTGCAAGAAAAGAGCAGGGATATAATAGAACTCTGGTAAGAGCGTTAAGTGCGGCAACAGTTTTCGTGATAGTTGCAGCGTGTATCCGAGTGATAATTCTGTTTCCCGGAAGGTATCTTACATCCGCGGCGATTACGAGTTTGAAGGATAATACAGCGCAGCAGTACGGGGAGATTATGCAGGAAAATACGAGAAGACTTACGGGTGATGAGCAGAATGTCGAGATTTTGCCTATAACAGTCGATCCTGATATTCTTTATCCCCATGACGGCTCACCTTATAAAGACGGGGCAGTTTTATTCTATGAAAAGGAAAGCGTTTATTATAATGAATAAAATCTATACATCCTATTGACTTTTTTTAATACTATGAATAAAATATTTTTTAATTGTATAGAAAAAGCTGTGACGAAGACAGTATATATTTATAGAAAGCTTCAGAGAGCCTGCGGATGGTGCGAGCAGGTGCAAGTACAGAATATAGAAAATCACTTCTGAGCTGCATGACTGAACTACAGTAAGTCATGACGGAGTCTCCCCGTTACGGAGAATCATATAAAACCGTAAATTCGGGGAGTATGCGTAAACAGGTGGTACAGCGAGTTCAGACTCGTCCTTTTTACAGGACGGGTCTTTTTTAATCGAAAGGAGTCTCAAATGTATAAGAAGGTTGACACTGATATGAATTTTGTCGCCCGTGAAAAAGAGATCGAGAAATTCTGGAAAGATCAGGATATTTTCCAGAAGAGCGTAGATACTCGCAGCAAGGGTGAGATGTATATGTTCTATGACGGACCGCCGACTGCAAACGGTAAGCCGCATATCGGACACGTGCTCACACGTGCTATCAAGGACATGATCCCGAGATACCGCACAATGAAGGGTTACACTGTTCCCCGTAAGGCAGGCTGGGATACTCACGGTCTTCCGGTTGAGCTTGAGGTAGAGAAGCTCCTCGGTCTTGACGGAAAAGAGCAGATTGAAGAATACGGTATGGAGCCCTTCATCAAGAAGTGTAAGGAATCCGTATGGAAATATAAGGGAATGTGGGAAGATTTCTCTGGAACAGTTGGTTTCTGGGCAGACATGGATCATCCCTACATCACCTATGATGATAACTTCATCGAGTCCGAGTGGTGGGCTCTTAATGAGATCTGGAAGAAGGGTCTTCTTTACAAGGGCTTCAAGGTAGTTCCTTACTGCCCTCGCTGTGGTACACCTCTTTCATCACACGAGGTTGCACAGGGCTATAAAGTGCTCAAAGAGCGCACAGCTGTTGTTCGCTTCAAGGTTAAGGATGAGGATGCATATTTCCTTGCATGGACAACCACACCCTGGACACTTCCTTCAAACATCGGTCTTTGCGTAAACCCTGATGAGAAGTATATCAAGGTTAAGGCAGCAGATGGCTATACATATTACCTCGCTGAGGCACTTGCTGATACAGTACTTGGATCACTTGCCAAGGAAGAGGGTGAGAAGGCTTACGAAGTTCTTGAGACTTATGTAGGTACTGACCTCGAGTATAAGGAATACGAGCCTCTTTACCAGTGTGCAAAGGATGAAGCAGACAAACAGCACAAGAAGGCGTTCTTCATATACTGCGATAACTATGTAACGATGTCAGATGGTACAGGTATCGTACATATCGCTCCTGCATTCGGTGAAGATGATGCTCGTGTCGGAAGAAAATACGATGCTCCTCTTGTACAGATGGTTGACGGCGAAGGTAAGCTTAAGCCTGAGACACCTTTTGCCGGAATGCGCTGCAAACCCACACAGAAGGAAATGGATGAGGGTGCTATCAGTGCGGATCCTGAAGTACTTAAGGATCTCGATAAGAGAAGTCTTCTCTTCTCAGCACCTAAGATGGAGCATGATTATCCTCACTGCTGGAGATGTAATACACCCCTTCTTTACTTTGCACGTTCCTCATGGTTTATCAAGGTAACAGAGGTTAAGGATGATCTCATCAGAAACAACCAGGAGATCAACTGGGTTCCCGAATCAATCGGTAAGGGACGTTTCGGTGACTGGCTTGAGAATATTCAGGACTGGGGTATCTCCCGTGACAGATACTGGGGAACACCTCTCAATATCTGGGAGTGCGATGACTGTGGCCACCAGCTTTCAGTAGGATCAAGAAAAGAGCTTGCTGAACTTTCAGGAGATCCTTCTGCTGAGACTACAGAGCTTCACAGGCCTTATATCGATAAGTTTGAGATCACCTGCCCTAAGTGCGGCAAGAAGATGCACAGAGTTAAGGAAGTTATCGACTGTTGGTTCGATTCAGGTGCAATGCCTTTCGCTCAGCTCCACTATCCTTTTGAAAATAAGGAGCTCTTCGAGAAGCAGTTCCCTGCTCAGTTCATCTCTGAGGCTGTAGACCAGACAAGAGGTTGGTTCTACTCACTCCACGCAGAGGCAACACTTCTTTTCAATAAGCCTGCATTTAAAAATGTTATAGTACTCGGCCTTGTGCAGGATGAGAACGGACAGAAGATGAGTAAGTCAAAGGGCAATGCGGTTGATCCGTTTGAGGCTCTTGAGAAATACGGCGCAGATGCAATCAGATGGTACTTCTATACAAACTCTGCTCCCTGGCTTCCTTCAAGATTCGCAGGTAAGACAGTTCAGGAAGGACAGAGAAAGTTCCTCGGAACACTTTGGAATACCTATGCATTCTTCGTGCTTTATGCAAATATCGACGGATTTGATGCTTCCAAGTACACACTTGAGAAGGACAAGCTCACTGTAATGGATAAGTGGATTCTTTCCAAGATGAACACCATGATCGGTGAGGTTGATAAGAACCTTGAGAATTACAGAATTCCTGAAGCAGGAAAGGCACTTGATGCATTTGTTGATGATCTTTCCAACTGGTATGTAAGAAGATGCCGTGAGCGTTTCTGGGCTAAGGGAATGGAGCAGGATAAGATTTCTGCTTACATGACTCTTTACACAGCACTTGTAAACGTATGTAAGGCAGCAGCTCCCATGGTTCCTTTCATGACAGAGTCTATTTACCAGAACCTTGTAAGAACAAGTGATGCTTCAGCTCCTGAGTCAATCCATCTCTGCGATTTCCCTGAGGTTGACAGCAGCTTCATCGATAAGGAACTCGAGGAGAACATGGATGAAGTACTTCAGATCGTAGTTCTTGGCCGTGCTTGCAGAAATGCAGCTGCAATCAAGAACCGTCAGCCTATCGGACAGATGTATGTTAAGGCTGAGAAGACAGTTTCTGAGTTCTATCAGGAGATCATCGAGGATGAGCTGAATGTTAAGAAGGTAGTCTTTGCGGATGATGTAAGAGATTTCACAACATACACCTTCAAGCCTCAGCTTAAGACAGTAGGACCTAAATACGGTAAGGTACTCGGCGGAATTAAGGAGTATTTGGGATCACTCGACGGAAATAATGCAATGGATGAGCTTAAGGCTAACGGAGCTCTTAAATTTGAAGTTAACGGAACAGCAGTTGAGCTTACTGAGGAAGATCTCCTCATCGATATGGCTCAGAAGGAAGGCTTCGAGAGTACAGAGGATCATGGCATCACAGTAGTTCTTGATACCAATCTTTCAGAGGAGCTTCTTAACGAGGGCTTCATGTATGAGGTTATCAGTAAGGTTCAGACAATGCGTAAGGATTCAGGCTTTGAAGTTATGGATCACATCAAGCTGTCTGTAAACGGTAATGACAAGATTGCTCAGATCGTTAAGGATAATGCTGATTCTATTTCAACCAAGGTTCTTGCTACTGAAATCGTATATGACAATGATGTAGCAAACGCTAAAGAATGGGATATCAACGGCGAGAAAGTAACTATCGGTGTTGAGAAACTGTAAATAAAAAAGCCCCCGGCAGTGTGGTTTCCACAAAAAGCGATTATGCGTATTTTGCAACGAGCTTTTTGTGGGAATTACACCGTCGGGGGGCTTTTTTATGTCGGGTTATTATATCAGGTTTTCGTCCTTTACAATCTTAACGATTCTGCTGGTTCCAAGTCTGTCAGCGCCAAGCTCCATGAACTTTTCAGCATCAGCAATACTTCCAATTCCGCCTGCAGCCTTCATTTTTACGTCAGGACCAACATGCTTGGCAAAGAGTGCGATGTCATCAAATGTAGCACCTGCAGTAGAGAAGCCAGTGGAAGTCTTGATGTAATCAGCCTTAGCCTCTGTAACAAGCTCGCACATCTTAATCTTTTCTTCATCTGTAAGGAGGCAGGTCTCGATGATAACTTTAAGGATGTGGTCACCGCAGGCAGCTTTGATTGCCTTGATTTCATTCAGAACATAGTCATAATTCTTAGCTTTAAGTTCACCGATATTGATAACCATATCGATCTCATTTGCGCCTTTTTCAATAGCATCCTTTGTCTCGAATACCTTTGTCTCGGTTGTCATGTTTCCGTTGGGGAAACCGATAACTGTGCAGATATTGAGCTTTCCGTTTGTGTAGTCATGAACGCGCTTGATGTAGCAGGGAGGAATGCAGATAGAAGCTGTCTCGTATTTCATGCCGTCATCAGCAATCTCTTTTATCTGATCCCAGGTTGCTTCCTGCTTTAAAAGTGTGTGATCACAGTGATTTAAAATTGTTTTGATATCCATTTCATATCCTTCTTTCTTTATTGATAATCCTTCAAAAAACTCATATTTTTAGGACCAAAGCCCAGGGGCAGTAATTCAGCAAGCTTGAATATTTTGTAGTTTTTTGGATCGTTTGTACCAAGTATTACCTCAAAGGTCTCGGGATCAACAAATTCATTGAGCGCCTGTCTGCATACTCCGCAGGGAGCGCAGATCGGAAGTTCTTCCTGATTATCGGGACCACCTACAATAGCGATTGCTGTAAAATCCCGCTCTCCTTCACTTACTGCTTTGAACAGTGCTGTTCTTTCTGCGCAATTAGTTGGTGTGTATGCAGCATTTTCAATGTTACAGCCAAGATAAACCTTTCCGTCCTTCGTAAGGAGGGCGGCACCTACGGCGTGGTGCGAATAGGGTGTATAGGCCATTTTTCTGGCCTCAAGAGCCTTTGAGATAAGGTCTTCATGTGTCATGTCAGTACCTCTGCATTATGTTATTTAATGTCACATCCCTAAATTATTGGGACATAACAGCTGGCATCAGCGCTGTCCCTTATCGTAAGGGATACCTTCAGCCTTAGGAGCTCTGGAGTTCTTGGAAGTAAATGCAAGAACGAGCAGTGAAATCACGTAAGGCATAATGTTATAAACTGTTCCTGAAATCGGAAGTGCGTGCAGGAAACCGATACCCATGTATACGTTTGATAAGGATCTGAAAACAGCAAACAGAATTGCTGACCATGCTATTCTCTCGGGCTTCCATTGACCAAAGATCATAACCGCAAGAGAAAGGAAGCCGGCACCTGCAACACCGTAATCAAAATGCCAGGTTGAGTTAGCGGCAGCGATGTAGATGATACCGCCGATTCCTGCAAGGAATCCGGAAATGATTACACCGGCATATCTCATTTTGTATACATTAATACCAACTGAATCTGCTGCATGAGGATGCTCACCGCAGGCACGAAGTCTTAACGCAAACTTGGTCTTGTAAAAGACAACTATAGCAATTACAAGAAGTAATGCGGCTACAACAACAAACCATGATAGCTGCAAAGGTCCAATGCTAAACATGAAGGCATCATGTCCTCTTACATAGTCAAGTTTTGCTGAGAAATCAGAACCGTTTGATCTTGCAGTATTAAATGCCTTGATAATAACTGTTGCAGCGGCTGTAGCAAGCATGTTAAGCGCTGTACCGATAAGAGTCTGGTCCGCATTAAAGTTAATACAAGCGACAGCTATAAGCAGTGATGAAACCATGCCGGCTAATGCAGCGGCGATAAGGGTAAGTGATATTATGGTGAACTTCGATGCATCGGAAGGGAGAAGCACCATTACCATAGCACCTGCCATGGCACCGAATACCATGATACCCTCAAGACCCAGGTTGATTATACCGCTTCGTTCTGAGAACATACCGCCAAGAGCAACAAGAATCAAAACGGCGGAGAATATAAGTGTGTACTGAATAAGTAATGCCATATCCTTACACCTCCTTCTTGCTAGTCTTTTTTGCGGGCTTATTGAGTATTGTCTTGAAGAACAGTACGAAGCCGCACAGGTAAATGATTATTGCTATCATCAGATCTGCAACCTGAGGGTTGTAATAATTTGTATTAAGATACTGTCCGCCCTGAGTTATATAGGTTACGAACAGACCGGCAAATATTGTTCCTATAGGATGAAGACCGCCGAGGAAAGCAACAGCTATTCCTGAAAAGCCCATTCCGGGAACTGAGGAAGCAATCTTGTAATGCTCAATGCCTGTGAGATAGTAAAGTCCTGCAGCAAGTCCGGCGATGGCACCTGAAATCATAAGGCTAAGGATGATATTTCTCTTAGCATTCATTCCGGCATATTTAGCAGCATCCTTGCTGTGACCTGTTGCCTTGAGCTCATAGCCGAAGGTGGTCTTGTTGAGAACAAAGAGAATCAGAATGGCTATGATAATTGTGAGAGGAACGGCAATTGTCATATATTTGTTTTTACCGAAAAATCCGCTCATAAAGGCAGGCAGGAGACTTGCCCCCTTAACGTTATGGGTCTCTGATTTAGTAGTATCCATAACGGTCTTATTGCCGAGAATAATGTTGCATATATAGAGTGCAATCCAGTTCAGCATGATACCGGCGATAACCTCGTTGACATTGCAATATGCTTTGAAGAAACCGCAGATACAACCCCATACAGCTCCTGCAAGAATTGAACAGAGTATGCATAAAAACCAGTTCCAATGAAGGGCAAGCGCGGTGTACAGGCAGGCAATTATGCCAACTGTATACTGACCGGCGCATCCTATATTGAAAAGACCTGTCTTGAATGCGAACAGAATAGCTTCAGCACAGAGGATTACAGGTACGGATTTTACCAGCACCGATCCCAGTGCACTCATCAGTTTCTTCTGGTTACCGGCAAATTTAAAGAAATTTCGAAGGATTGCAAACATTCCTTCTGCCGCATGCTCGGGATTCATCAGAAGAAGAATTATATATCCGAGAAAAATACCGAGTATTGCACATAGAACGGATGCAAGCAGAGTCTGAAATCCGGGTTTTTTAAATATACTTGTCTTTTCGTCCACGATTATGCCTCCTTTCTTGTGTCACGCTTAGCGCCGGACATGTAAAGTCCGAGTTCCTGAAGGGTCGTAGTCTTGGGATCGACTTCACCGACTATTTCACCTTCGTATATAACAAGGATTCTGTCAGAGAGATTCATGACTTCATCCAGTTCCAAAGAAACAAGAAGGATAGCAGTTCCTGCATCGCGTTCCTTTACGATTTCTTCATGTATTGTCTCAATAGCACCTACGTCAAGACCTCTGGTGGGCTGAACCGCTATAAGAAGCTTGTGGTCTTTATCCATCTCACGGGCTATGATGGCTTTCTGCTGGTTACCACCTGACATGGATCTTACGATAGTTGAAGAACCCTGTCCGGAGCGAATATCAAATTCCTCGGAAAGTTTATCCGAATATTTTCTCATCTCAGCCTTCTTTAAAAGACCGTTCTGAGAAAACTTCGGCTCGAAGTATCTCTGGAGGATCATGTTCTCCTCAAGGGTATAATCGAGGATTAATCCGTGTTTATGTCTGTCCTCCGGAATATGGCTCATACCATGTGTGTTTTTGTAACGAATGGACTTGTCGGTGATATCCTCGCCAAGAAGAGTGATCTTACCGCTGGAGATATTATCGAGTCCCGTGAGGGCACCAACAAATTCTGTCTGTCCGTTACCGTCGATACCGGCAATACAAACAATCTCACCGGCGCGAACGTTGAAGGATACATTGTGCACAGAGTCGTTGGAGTGGAGTTTACTTTTTACACAAACATTTTCAACCTTAAGTACTTCTTCTGCAGGCTTTGCTTCGCTCTTTTCAACAGCAAATTTGACGTCGCGGCCAACCATCATGGAAGAGAGTTCTTCCTTAGTAGTGCTCTTAACGTCTACAGTTCCGATATATTTACCTTTTCTGAGAATCGAGCAGCGATCTGCTACCTGCATGATCTCATTGAGCTTGTGGGTGATGAAAAGAATGGACTTTCCTTCAGCGGCAAGTTCCTTCATGATTTTCATCAGCTCGTCGATCTCCTGAGGAGTCAGAACAGCAGTGGGCTCATCGAAGATCAGAATCTCATTGTCCCTGTAGAGCATCTTCAGAATTTCAACTCTTTGCTGCATTCCTACGGTAATATCCTCAATAAGGGCATCGGGATCAACCTTAAGATTATATTTATTCGAGAGTTCGAGAACCTTTTTTCTGGCATCCGCTTTTGTCAGAAAACCAAATTTGCTTGGCTCGGACCCAAGAATGATATTGTCTAAAACAGAGAAAATCTCAACCAGCATGAAGTGCTGATGAACCATTCCGATGCCGAGAGCAGTAGCATCGTTGGGATTGGCAATTTTAACTTCCTTGCCGTCTTTTTTGATCACACCTTTTTCAGGTGTGTAGAGACCAAAAAGAACACTCATAAGTGTTGACTTTCCGGCGCCGTTTTCCCCCAAAAGTGCATGGATTTCGCCGCGCTTTAGCTGCAGAGTAATATCGTCGTTAGCTATTATGCCGGGAAATTCCTTCGTGATATGCAACATTTCAATTACATAATCTTCCATAAGTAGCACACCTTTCTGTATTTTTTGCATGAAAAACATGAATTCCGACCGGAATCCGTTCTTAAAATATAGTTTATCATTTTTTAGTGTGCGAAAAAAGAGTTTTGGCGTCCTTTGGGCAATAAAAAAGCGCCTTTCCCAAAACGGGAAAGACGCCTTAAATTAGTGCTTATTCAATTAGTGGATGTTGTCAAACTCGTTTACAGTGATGTCTGTAGCGGGCATAGCATCGATATCGCTTGAAACTGTGATATCACCTGCATACATAGAAGCTACAAGAGTGTTGTAATCATCAACTGTGAAGTTTTTCATTGACCATGTATCTGTAGGAAGCTGTACATAGTTGAGAGATGCATCATCACCTGATACAAGACCAAGGTTCTCGATCTTGCCTGCGTATGAATCCCACTTACCTGCGAAGAGGTCTGTAAGAGTTGAGTTAACTGTTGCAGCAAGACCCTTCATAGCAGATGTTACGCAAACACCATCGCCATAGAGACCATCGATTGTTCCGGACTGATCAACGTCAACACCAACAACCTTGCCGCCTGTCTTCTTAGCAGCTTCGCCTGCAGATGTGAAGATACCGCCGCCGCATGCGAATACGATCTCTGTGCCGCCCTGATACCATGTATCCATAACAGCTGTTACAGACTCGTCACCGAAGAACTGTCCGCCGTATACATAGTTAACTTCTACGTCAGATGTGTTGCCAAGATCCTTTGCAGCATCGTTAGCACCCTGAACGAAACCGTAACCGTAACGGATAACTGCAGGAACTGCCATACCGCCAAGGAAACCAAGCTTTGTGTAGCCTTCCTTAACTACAGCGTAGCCAGCCATGTAACCAGCAAGCTCTTCCTGGTATGTGAATGAGCAAACGTTTGAAGGAAGCTCGTCCATGCCAGCGCCTTCGAAATCACCTGCGCTGCAGTCAAGAGCGATGATTGTTACATCGGGGTTCTCTTCAGCAACAGTTGCGATCATCTCAGCAAAAAGATAACCGGGAACGATGATTACGTTGTAACCGTCAGCTACAGCGTTGTCGAAAGCAGCAACACGTGCTTCGTTTGAATCTTCTGTGGGTTTGTAGTACTGATAGTCAACACCCTGAGCCTCAGCGAATGCCTTTGAAGCCTCGTATGTTGTCTGGTTGAATGACATATCTGTGATGTCACCGGAGTCTGTGATCATAGCGATCGAATAGTCTCCTGAAGCCTCTGTAGCTGCATCAGCTGCCTCTTCAACAGCGTCTGTACCCTCTTCAGCTGCCTCTTCAACAGCGTCTGTACCCTCTTCAGCTGCCTCTTCAACAGCGTCAGTAGCTTCTTCAACTACCTCTTCTGCAGTATCAGCAACTTCCTCAGCGGCTGACTGTGCTGTGTCTGCTGCGTCATTTGCGGATGAGCCGCCACAAGCAACAAGGCTGAACGTGAGTGATGCTGTAAGCATCATAGCAAGTAACTTTTTCATAATGTTTTTCTCCCTTTCTTTTTAAAATAATTAAACATTATAAACGTGTAACTGTGAAATAAAATCACAGCTAAATTCATTATAAGCAAATATCTTATTTTTCTCAAGTTATAATAATTTTTGTATAAATACGGTGTTTATATGATGTTTATTTTTCCTTAACTAGTAAGATGTATGATTTTGCGATACAATAAGTGGGTAATGACATCTATCAGAGGAGGGTGTTTTATGAAGAAAAAGCAATTATCTTTTGACAAGGAACTGTTCAAACGAAGTGTTTTATATAATGTAAAAACACTTTATCGTAAAACTATCGAAGAGGCTTCACCTCAGGAGATATTCCAGGCTTCGGCTTATGCAATAAAGGATGCGATTGTTGATCACTGGATGACAACACAGAAGGCTGCCAATGAGCAGGATCCCAAGATTGTATATTACATGTCCATGGAATTCCTGATGGGACGTGCGCTTGGCAACAACCTGATAAACCTGCAGGCATATAAGCCCGTAAAGGAAGCACTCGATGAACTTGGCGTAGATATAAATGTGATAGAGGATCAGGAGCCGGATCCCGCGCTCGGAAACGGTGGTCTCGGAAGACTTGCCGCATGTTTCCTTGATTCGCTGGCTTCTCTCGGATACATGGCATACGGCTGCGGTATCAGATACAAATATGGAATGTTCAAGCAGAAGATAAGAGACGGCTACCAGGTTGAGGTGCCCGATAACTGGCTTGAGTTTGGTAATCCCTTCGAACTTCGCCGCCCGGAGTATGCTAAGGAAGTTAAGTTCGGCGGTTATGTCAATGTATTTGTGGATGACAGGGGACGAAATGTATTCCGCCAGGAAGGCTATCAGTCCGTAAGGGCTATTCCCTATGACCTTCCTATCGTAGGCTATGGAAACGGCGTGGTTGATACTCTCAGAATCTGGGATGCGGAGCCAATCAACTGCTTCGAGCTGGATTCCTTTGATAAAGGTGATTATCAGAAGGCTGTAGAGCAGGAAAACCTTGCCAGCCAGCTTTGCGAGGTTCTTTATCCCAATGATAATCATATTGCGGGAAAAGAGCTAAGACTTAAACAGCAGTATTTCTTCATTTCAGCTTCTGTGCAGACCGCCCTTAAGAGATATTTAAGACACCATGATGATATAAGTAAGTTCTATGAGAAAGCAGTTTTCCAGCTTAATGATACACACCCGACGGTTGCGGTAGCAGAGCTGATGAGACTTCTTATGGATGAGTATTATCTGCCCTGGGATACGGCATGGGATGTAACCATGAAGACCTGCTGCTACACCAATCATACGATTATGGCAGAGGCTCTTGAAAAGTGGCCGATAGATCTCTTCCAGAGACTTCTTCCCAGAATTTACCAGATTGTTGACGAGATCAACAGAAGATTTGTTGACCAGATCATGCGTCAGTATTCAAATCTTCCCAGCATAGATGTGCAGGGAAAAATCCGCAGTATGGCTATCCTTTATGATAACCAGGTAAAAATGGCTCATCTTGCAATTGTCGGTGGTCATTCAGTTAACGGCGTTGCAAGGCTCCACACAGAGATTCTTAAGAAGAGAGAACTTAAGGATTTCTACGAGATGTATCCTGAAAAGTTCAACAACAAGACCAACGGTATTACCCAGAGACGTTTCCTTATGCATGCAAATCCTCTTCTTGCCGATTGGGTTACAGAGCATGTGGGTGAGGACTGGATCACCGATCTGTCACTTATCGGCGGACTTAAGAGTATCGCCGGTGATAAGAAGGCTCAAAAGGAGTTCATGGATATTAAGTTCCAGAACAAGAAGCGTCTTGCAGCATATATCAAGGAACATAATGGTGTTGATGTAGATCCGAAGTCAATTTTCGATGTTCAGGTTAAGAGACTTCATGAGTATAAGCGACAGTTCCTGAATATACTTCATGTAATGTATATATATGACCTGATTAAAGCTCATCCCGAGATGGATTATACGCCCAAGACCTATATTTTCGGTGCAAAGGCGGCAGCAGGATATCAGACAGCAAAGCTCACAATCAAGCTTATAAATTCCGTTGCCGATGTGATCAATAATGATCCTTCCATTAATGGAAAGCTGAAGGTTGTATTTATAGAAGATTACAAGGTATCAAACGCCGAGCTGATTTTTGCTGCAGCGGACATTTCCGAGCAGATTTCCACAGCTAGTAAGGAGGCTTCCGGAACGGGTAACATGAAGATGATGCTTAACGGAGCAATCACACTCGGAACCCTTGACGGAGCAAATGTGGAGATGCTTGAGGAGGTTGGAGAGGAAAATATGTTTATCTTCGGACTGACCTCTGAGGAAGTAATAGCATATGAAAAGAACGGCGGATATAATCCCGGTGAGATTTATGACAGGGATCCAAACGTTAAAAAGACGCTTGATCACCTTGTAGACGGAACCTATTCCAAGGATAGGGAACTTTTCAGACCGCTTTACAACATGCTTCTTAATACCATCAATTCCAATAAGGCAGATCAGTACTTCATCTTGAAGGATTTTGAGCCCTACATTGAAGCACAGAGAGCTGTATCGGAAGCCTACAGAGATTCCAAGAAGTGGGCTAAGATGGCAATTATGAACACTGCATCTTGCGGTAAGTTCTCATCAGACAGAACCATTCAGGAATATGTTGATGAGATATGGCATATAGATAAACTGGATATGTCAAAAGTCTGAATAAATATTCACACCGACTGGCTAAATCTTGGCCAGTCGGTTTTTAATGTAATTAAATATACCCAAAAGGTGCATTCTAGTGGTACAATGGTTCAAAATCTAAGAGATAAATGGCTATGTTAAAAGGAAAGGCAGGAACGGGAATGATCAAGACGTACGATGGCGGTGCTTATCTGGTTGGCGGAACAGAGCTTATTGCTGATGATGCCGAGGCTTTAAAAAGCGTTGCAGCTAAGACCGGAAAAGAAACTGACAAAAATGAAGCAAGAAAAAATACAATTGCTTACGGAATTTTAAGTAATCATAATACATCAGGCAATATGGATAAGCTTGAGATAAAGTTTGATAAGCTTACCAGCCACGATATTACTTATGTAGGTATTATCCAGACAGCACGTGCATCGGGACTTGAAAAGTTTCCTATTCCCTATGTACTTACAAACTGTCACAATTCGCTTTGTGCGGTTGGCGGTACAATTAATGAAGATGACCACATGTACGGTCTCACCGCAGCTCAGAAATACGGCGGTATATATGTACCTCCTCATCAGGCGGTTATCCATCAGTTCGCAAGAGAAATGCTTGCAACAGGCGGCGGAATGATTCTTGGATCCGATTCGCACACAAGATACGGTGCTCTCGGAACCATGGCTATGGGTGAAGGCGGACCTGAGCTCGTAAAACAGCTCCTTAATCAGACCTATGATATAAATATGCCCGGAGTAGTGGCAATTTACCTTAAGGGCGAGCCCATGCATGGCGTGGGACCTCAGGATGTGGCACTCGCAATTATCGGCAAGGTATTCGGCGATGGCTATGTAAAGAATAAGGTAATGGAGTTTGTGGGTCCCGGAGTTGCATCTCTTTCAGCTGATTTCCGTATTGGAATCGATGTAATGACCACAGAGACCACATGCCTGTCTTCAATCTGGCAGACAGATGATGAGATAAAGAATTTCTATGATATTCACGGCAGAAGCGGAGATTACAAGGAGCTTAAGCCCGGTGATGTTGCTTATTATGACGGCGTGGTAGAGGTTGATCTCAGCACTATAAAGCCCATGATCGCTATGCCTTTCCATCCCAGCAACACCTATGAGATTGAGGAAGTAAATGCTAATCTGGCTGACATTATTGCGGATGTTGAGAAGCGCGCAAAGGTAAGCTTTGGAGATAAGATAGAATATTCTCTTAAGGAAAAGATAAAAGATGGTAAATTTATGGTAGACCAGGGTGTCATCGCAGGCTGTGCCGGCGGCGGATTTGAAAACATCTGTGCTGCAGCTGATATTCTTGAGGGAAGATATACAGGTAACGACAGATTTACACTTAGCGTATATCCTGCATCAACCCCGATTTTCATGGAGATTGTGAAGAACGGAGTAGCAGCTAAGATCCTTGAGACAGGAGCAATACTTAAGACTGCGTTCTGCGGCCCTTGCTTTGGTGCCGGAGATACACCCGCAAATAATGCGTTCAGTATCAGACACTCCACCAGAAACTTCCCCAACAGAGAAGGTTCTAAGGTTCAGAGCGGCCAGATTGCTTCGGTTGCACTTATGGATGCAAGATCAATTGCTGCAACAGCTGCTAACCAGGGTGTACTTACACCTGCTACAGCATTTGACGGTAAGTTCAATAAATATACATATCACTTTGATAAGGAAATATATGCAAACCGTGTATTTGATTCGAAGGGTAAGGCTGATCCCAGTGCAGAGCTTCAGTTTGGTCCCAATATCAAGGACTGGCCGAAGATGACAGCACTTCCGGAGAACCTTGTTCTTCGAGTTGTTTCCGAGATCCACGATCCGGTTACCACAACTGACGAGCTCATCCCTTCAGGTGAGACAAGTTCTTACCGTTCAAATCCTCTTGGACTTGCTGAGTTCACACTCTCAAGAAAGGATCCTGCATACGTAGGACTTGCCAAGGAAATCAGAGAAGCTCAGACCGCACTTATGGAGGGCAGTGATCCCGAGGCAGCATGGCCTGAGCTCAAGGAGGTTATGGCTTCTATAGTAAAAGAGTATGCTGATGTAAATAACTCTAACGTCGGCTTTGGCTCAACAATTTTTGCAGTTAAACCCGGCGATGGTTCCGCAAGAGAACAGGCAGCTTCCTGCCAGAAGGTTCTCGGAGGTTGGGCTAACGTTGCCAATGAGTATGCGACAAAACGCTATCGCTCAAACCTTATCAACTGGGGTATGCTTCCGCTTGTTATTGACAAGGGAGAGCTTCCGTTTAAAAATAAGGATTACATCTTCCTTCCCGGTATCAGAACCGCTGTTGAGAACAAGGCTGATACAATCAAGGCTGTTGCCGTGTCCGGTGGAAAGCTTACTGAGTTTACAATGACACTTGGTGATCTCACCGACAATGAGAGAGAGATAATTTTAGACGGATGTCTTATAAACTATAACCGTGCAGGAAAGAAATAATGAATTGTTTTAGAAGACTTACCGCGATAGTCATGAGTGTCTCACTGGCGTTCATGGCTGTTGGATGCGGGAGTACTAAAAATACAAATAACGTTAAACCGGAGCAGGAGGCGCAAAGCAGCGACCCTGCTCCAAATGTCGTATATGATGTTCCCACTATAGTACCAAGCGCCCTGGTGGATCAGAACGGGTACAGAACCGGCGCTGAAAAAGTCGTGACCTTTAAAGGCAGCGATTTGCCTGAATTGTTCTATATATATAATCTTGAAACCGGCGAACTTGCCTATACGGGGCAGATGCGTGACACAAACTATGAAGAAGACGGTGAGGAGATAAAAGAAGGTTATTTTACGGATCTGGTTGAGGACGGAACATACTATATTTATGCTGATAATATAGGAAGTTCCTACTCTTTCAGGATTAAGAATGACCTATATGGTGACATTTTTCGTCAGGCTTTAAGAACGTACTACACCAACAGATGTGGTATGTCACTTTCGGAGGAACTTGCGGGAGAGGATGCACATGCTGCCTGTCACACCAAAGAGGCTCATCTTCAGGAGGATCCGGATAAAACACTGGACGTATCGGGGGGATGGCACCTCAATTCCGAGGCAGACAGAGAGGTTGAACTTGGCTGTAAGATTGCTCAGAATCTTCTGCTTGCCTACGAGATGAAACCTGAATCCATTCCGGATGATACCGGAATACCGGAGAGCGGGAATGGTATTCCCGACATTCTTGATGAAGTGAGGTATGAAATCGAGTGGCTCATGAAAATGCAGGATGAGCGCACCGGAGGAGTTTATGGTGCCGCGCTTACCGTAAGAAATGAGTCTGAAGATCTGATGCAGGCGCAGGTTGAGGTTACCCCTGTAACCATGGATGCAACTATCAGATTTGCTACATTGCTTGCTGAATTCAGCTTTTTATATCAGAGCTATGATTCTGATTTTGCAACCAAATGTCTGAAGTGTGCCGACAGAGCCTACAGCCTGTATGCAGGGACAGAGAATGTCAGGGAAAAAACCGAAGGCTTCTATGCTGCGGCTCAGTTGTATCGTGCTACCGGAAGTTCGGATTATGAGCAGGTTTTGACATCATATTTTGAAAGCGGGAAATACTCATCTTTATTTGAGGAGAATGAGGATATTTTCCTTGGATGTATCACATATATTTCAACCAATCAGAAAGTAAATGTGGATATTTGCTCAAAAATAATGAAGCTCCTTATGAAAAAGACAACAAGTATAGTTGATGCAGCAAGGAGTTCCGGATTCATGGTCACAAGCAGGGACCATGCACAGCTTCTCGATGATATGAGAACGATAACAATTACCGACCATATAATATATAATTATGAGTATACTACTATCATTGAGAACCACGCCCATTACCTTATGGGACGCAATCCCGAGGCGGTGAATTATATTACTGACACGACGGAGCGTACTTATCTGAACACGGATGAGGGCATGGGAATCATGAACCAGCCGCTTTTAAATGCGATGTTTATATTTATGCTCAATGTTATAAAAGAGTAAAAGCATGAGGATTTTATGAATACAGAAATTGACGGATTAAATATTAATTACCGCGATGAGGGCGAGGGTCCTCTTCTTATCCTTCTCCACGGATGGGGCTCCAATGTGGATCTTTTTGATGGTATTTTCAAGTTTGCTTCCAAGAAGTACCATGTAGTCGGCATGGACATGCCGGGGTTCGGAAAAAGCGATGAGCCTGCTGAGCCCTGGGAAGTAAGTGATTTTGTCACCTTTGTTATACATTTTGTTAAGAAGCTTTTTCCCGATGAAAAGGAGATAATGTTCCTCGGACATTCAATGGGTGGCAGAGTTATCATAAAAATGATAGGCACTAAGAGTGAGGAGGAGCTTGGATTTAAGATTCCCAGGGTTATTCTCACGGACAGTGCGGGAATAAAGCCTGTGCCGTCAGGAAAACAGTCGGCAAAAACAAGGAGATACAAGTTTTACAAGAACTTACTTATAAAGACAGGAATAGCAAAGATATCTCCTGGTACACTTGAGAACCTTAAGAAGAAATTCGGCTCGGCGGATTATGCTGCGGCATCGCCCGTAATGAGGAACAGTCTGGTAAAGGTTGTAAACGAGGATCTTGCGCCCTACATGCCCAAGGTGACTATGCCGGCACTTCTTATATGGGGAGATCAGGACACGGCAACCCCGCTTTCTGACGGACAACAGATGGAGAAGCTTATGCCGGAGGCCGGACTTGCAGTTATTCAGGGAGCAGGACATTATTCTTTCCTTGATAACCAGTATTTATTTAATAAGATTCTGGGAAGTTTTTTGAAAATTGAGATGTAAATAACACTTGCCGATAAAACCGGCGGATGAGGGGTTATATGAATACATTTTTACTTATTCTATATTTTGCAGCATATATTGCGGTAACGGTTTTGGGTCTTAGATATTATACCCACATGTTACAGCTTTCATCATATCAGTTTCAGGGATATTTCAGGTTCCTCAGATCAAAGCCCCACAGATACGGACTTCATGTGGGCTTTTTATGTGTGACAATAATAGGCGGAATGCTTGGAAGTAATAAGGCAGGAAGCGCTTTCAGAATTCTTTCCCTGCTATTTCTTATTTTCCTGATCTTTCAGTATATTCCAAAGCCTGCAAAGAAGAAGTTTGTGGTAACAAAGAGGGTACAGAGACTTTTTGTGACCTATGCGGTGCTTTTCCTGATTTTGGGAGTGATAGCGGTATATCTTTATTTTACCGGGGTACAGACTATATCCTCTATTTTTATAGCAACATCAAAAAGTGTATCCAATTTTACTGTTGAAGGCAGTAAAAAGAGGATTGCTGCAGGTATCATTTTTGCGTCATTTGTAGGACTTCTTCCTCTCGTTACGGCCCTGTGTAATCTGATAAATAAGCCTATTGAGAAAAGAGTTAATGACTGGTTTATTCATGATGCTCAGAGAATGCTTCAGGAGCATCCCGGATTAAGGATAATCGGAATTACCGGAAGCTATGGAAAAACCAGCGTAAAATACTATCTCTGGACTCTTCTTTCAGAGGGCTTTCGTGTTTTAATGACGCCGGAGAGCTTTAATACGCCTATGGGAGTCGTTCGTACAATAAGAGAACAACTCACACCTATGCACGAGATTTTCATTTGCGAGATGGGAGCAAGACATGTGTATGATATTAAGGAGATAACCGATATTGTACATCCCGATGACGGAATATTGACTTCAATAGGGCCACAGCACCTTGAGACCTTCCATTCAATTGAGAATATAATTGATACAAAATATGAACTGTTTGACGCTGTTCAGGAAAAGAGCAGACAGGGACTTAAGTTTGCAAACGGCGACAATGAGCTTATCAGAAATAATATGCGTCATGAGAATGTCGTGCTTTACGGCGTGAGTGAAGGCTGTGATTACAGAGCCACAGAGGTTAAATATTCACCTGACGGAGCATCGTTTAAAGTGACTGCACCTAACGGAGAAGAAGCAGAATTTTCGATGAAGCTTCTAGGAGAGCACAATGTTACCAATGTTGTCGGAGCGATAGCCATGGCTCATACAATGGGTATTCCGATGACAAAGCTCAAGATGGCGGTGAGAAGAATTACTCCTGCTCCGCACAGACAGGAGCTACTTAAGCATGGAAACGTATCGATTATTGATGATGCGTATAACTCAAATCCCATGGGAGCGAAAATGGCTCTTGATACACTTTCAAAATTTGAGGGAAGTGTTAGGATTCTTGTGACACCGGGTATGGTTGAACTTGGAGAGAAGGAAGCCGAGTATAACAAGGAATTCGGCAGACAGGCAGCAGATGCAGCGGACTATATTATTCTTGTCGGAGCGGATCATGTAAAACCCATAAAAGAGGGTGCGCTCGAAGCCGGTTTTTCAGAGGACAGACTTTTTGTGAAGACTACCTTAAAAGAGGCTACTGATCTGATGTATGAGATTGATGCCGGAAAACCCAAGGTAATCCTTCTTGAGAATGACCTTCCGGATAATTACACCTGATGGATTTGCAATATTTTCTCAAGTCTATATAATGATTTAGAGTGTTAATTGGATTTTTGAAAGGAAGTGTTAATTTTGAAATTAAAGCTGGCAGTTCTCTTTGGAGGAAAAAGTACGGAGCATGAGATTTCAATCATCTCTGCAATCCAGGCTATAGGCTATATGAACAGGGATAAGTATGATATTGTGCCTGTTTATATGACAAAAGAGAACGATTTTTATATTGGTGAGGATATTGATAAGATCGAGGAATATACACATATTCCGGAGCTTTTGAAGAAGAGCACAAGGGTAGTTTGGATTAAGGATGGCAATAAGATCAATCTTGTCCGTTACCCCATGAAGAAGTTTGGTAACAACGTTATTACAAGTGTTGATATCGCGTTCCCCATTGTGCACGGAACCAATGTTGAGGATGGCGTTCTTACCGGATTTTTGCAGACACTTGGTCTGCCGGTTGTAGGATGTGATGTTCTTTCATCCGCTGTCGGCATGAATAAGTACGTTATGAAAACCGTTCTTAAGGACAACGGTATATCTGTTCTTGATTGTAAATGCTATACATGGACTGACTATGAGGATCCCGATGCCCTTATGAACAGGATTGAGGGTGTATTCAAGTATCCCGTTATTGTAAAGCCCATTAACCTTGGATCAAGTATCGGTATTTCCAAAGCGAGCAACAGAGAAGAGCTTACAGAAGCACTGGAGCTGGCTTTTGAGTTTTCAAAGAAGATTCTTGTTGAGCCCGCAATAGTGAAGCTTAAGGAGATAAACTGTTCAGTTCTCGGTGACTACGAGGAGGCAGAGGCTTCAGAGTGTGAGGAGCCTGTAAACTCAGACGAGATTCTTTCATTTGAGGATAAATATATCGGTGGCTCAGGAGCAAAAGGCGCAAAGAGCGGCGGAGCAAAGAGTGGCGGTTCCAAGGGAATGGCCAGCCTTAAGAGAAAGATCCCCGCTGAGATTACCAATGAACAGAGAAGTGAAGTTCGCAAGATGGCAGTTGATGCATTTAAGTGCCTTGGATGCAGCGGAGTTTCCAGAATAGACTTTATGCTTGACGAAGAGACAGGAAAAATCTATCTCAATGAGATAAATACTATCCCGGGATCATTATCATTTTATCTTTGGGAGCCTCTTGGCAAGAAGTATTCCCAGCTTCTTGACGACATGATCGACATAGCGATCAAACAGGATAGAGAGAATCACAAGCTTGTATTCTCCTTTGAGACGAATGTTCTTGAGGGTGTTAAGCTTGGCGGCGGTTCCAAGGGAAGCAAAACCTCATAATGAATAAAAAAAGATAAGACGCTTTATACAAGCGCCTTATTTTTTTCATATGTTTGTTTAATTATGTTGTAGCAGTAGGTCTCGATGTTCTTTTTATCATTGGGATCGAGCTTATCCAGATAGATGGGCTCACCATATTCCAGAACGACATGCGACTTTCTTAAAAAAGGAATGTGGTCTTCAAAGATCGCATTTGAGTTGTTGATTGTCATAGGAACTATGGGGCATCCGGTTTTCTGAGCGATCTTAAAGCTTCCCTTGTGGAAGGGGAGCATCTCGTCGGTGCCGTTTCTGGTGCCTTCGGGATAAATCGTTATTGATATGCCGTTTTTCACCTTATCAATTGCAGAAAGAATTACCTGAAGGCCCTGTCTTATGTCGTCTCTGTCAAGGAAGAGACAGTCCATATTTCTCATCCACTGCGAGAGAATCGGAACTTTTAATATTTCTTTTTTGGCTATATAACCTGTAATTCGCGGAACTCTGGAATAGCTTAGAACTATATCGTAATAGCTTCTGTGGTTTCCTACATATAAAACCGCTGTATCCTTCGGGACATTCTCTTCTCCTATCACGGTAAGCTTGGCGCCTGAAAGAAATGCGACACATCTAAATGCCCAGCTTACTATGCGAAGGGATGCGACCTTCTTGGCATTCAGATTGAATTTGCCGACAATCCACAGCACCAGGTGCATGACAATGCTGCAGAGAAAAAAGATAATTAAAAACAACAGAACTAAAATAAAACGTATCATAAAAACTCTCCGATTAGTGTATAGTATAGATATTATATCATAATAAAGGAAATAACATGATTCTTATTAAAAATGGCAGGCTTATGGATCCTGCAAGTAAAACAGACGGATACAGAGATATTCTTATTCATGAGGGCAGAATAGCCAAGATAGGGTTTTGCGGAACTCTGGATGATATGGCTGCTGAAGCCATGGCATATTATGCCGATAGCGATCCTCAGGGACAGCTGTGTGAAATAGATGCCGGAGGAATGATAGTTGCACCCGGCCTTGTGGATGCGCACGTCCATTTCAGGGATCCCGGTTTTACAAAGAAGGAGGATATTCATACCGGTGCGGAAGCAGCAAAACACGGCGGATTTACCTCTGTTGTAATGATGGGTAACACTGAGCCGCACATGGATAACCCCGAGACTATAAGATATGCTCTTGAAAAGGGGATGGAGACAGGTATACGCGTCTTCACCTGCGCAAATATTACAATGGGGATGAACGGTAATGAGCTGACGGATATGGAAGGTCTTCTTAAGGAAGGCGCAGTACTGTTTACCGATGACGGGAAGCCGATAACTGATGAAAACATCATGCGAAAGGCCTGCCTTGAATCTGCAAGACTCGGAAAAGTGCTCAGCCTTCACGAGGAGAATCCGGAGTTTATAACCGACAACGGAATAAATGCGGGAGAAGCTGCCGAGCTTCAGGGACTTAAGGGTTCACCCAGAGAAGCAGAGATATCCATGGTAAAAAGGGATATAGAAATAGCAGGTGAGACCGGAGCACATATTACAATCCAGCATATAAGCACGAAGGAAGCCGTGGATATGGTGAGGGAAGCAAGAAAAACCAATCCGAGAATCCATGCTGAGGCTACGCCCCATCATTTCACATTAACAGATGACGCGGTAAGAGAATGGGGAACCATGGCTAAAATGAATCCGCCCCTCAGAAAAGAGGAGGACAGGCTTGCTATTATAGAAGGGCTGGCAGACGGAACGATTGAGACGATAGCAACAGATCATGCTCCGCATACTGCCGAGGAAAAGGCGGCGGAATTTTCAAAAGCGCCAAGCGGAATAATAGGTCTTGAGACATCGCTGGGGCTTGGCATAAGAGAACTGGTACAAAAGGGACATCTGGATCTTATGACGCTGCTATCCAGAATGACCTATCAGGTTGCCAATATTTATGAACTTGGAGCCGTGGGCAGGATCTTTGAAGGCGGCCCGGCTGATCTGGTCATTTTTTCTGAGAATGAGACCCGTAAGGTTGGGGAGAAATTTGCTTCAAAAGCTTCAAATTCTCCGTTTATCGGTCAGGAACTTCCTGGAAAAATATATTACACCATATGCGGAGGCAGGGTGTACGACATAAATTCAAATTCATAAGTATACGCTTAATATACGGAGGAAAGAAATGTCTAAAAAGAAAAAAATAGACGCGGTAGTGCTGGAACAGAGGGTGCTTGCGGACGGAATAATGGATATCACTATTGAAACAAGCCTGGCGGAGGATGCAAATCCGGGCCAGTTTGTCGGGATTTATCCAAAGAATAAGTCCACTCTTCTTCCAAGGCCCATAAGTATCTGTGAGTATGACAGGGAAAACGGAAAACTCAGAATAGTATACAGAATAGCAGGAAGCGGCACTGCAGAATTTGCACTCTATCAGCCGGGAGAAAGCATAAGTATTCTTGGGATTCTGGGAAATGGCTTTCCGCTTGATAAGGCAGAAGGAAAGCGGGTTCTTATCATAGGCGGAGGAATCGGTGTTCCGCCGCTCCTTGGTCTTTCAAAAGCCCTTCATGAAGGGAATGAGGGAGTAAAAGCCGGGTCGGTTACTATGGTAATGGGCTACAGGAATTCGGACAATTTTCTTGCGGACGAATTTAAAAAGTACGGAAATCTCCTTATTGCCACCGAGGACGGAAGCGTAGGGACTAAAGGTAATGTCATAGACGCCTGCAGAGAGAATAAGGTTCAGGCAGATATTATCTATGCCTGCGGCCCTATGCCCATGCTTAGGGGAGTGGCAGCTTATGCTGCGGAAATAGGTGCAAAAGCTTATATAAGCCTGGAGGAGCGTATGGCCTGCGGAGTAGGCGCTTGTCTTGGATGTATATGCAAGACGAAGAATACAGATGAGCATTCACATGTAAACAACGCACGAATATGTACGGATGGACCGGTGTTTGATGCAGATGATCTTGAACTTTAAAATGTAAAAATTTTTACGAGGTGAGATTAGAATGAATACAGCAGTTACAATTGCAGGAGTTACTTTTAAGAATCCCGTAATGACCGCATCCGGTACCTTTGGATCCGGCATGGAGTACTCGGAATTTGTAGATCTGAACAGACTTGGCGCCGTTGTTACAAAAGGTGTTGCCAATGTGCCGTGGCCGGGAAATCCAACACCGAGAGTGGCGGAAGTATATGGCGGAATGCTAAATGCCATTGGACTTCAGAATCCCGGAGTGGATGTAATGATAGAGAGAGATCTGCCTTTTCTTAAGGACTTTGATACTAAAGTTATTGTCAATGTGTGTGGGAAGAGTACGCAGGACTATGTGGACGTTGTCGAGAGGCTTTCAGATCAGGATTCGGTTCATATGCTTGAAATCAACGTATCCTGCCCCAATGTTAAGGAGGGCGGAATAGCTTTCGGGCAGAATCCGGATGCTTTATTTGAAATCACAAAAGAAATCAAAAAGCATGCAAAACAGCCGATCATAATGAAGCTCAGCCCGAATGTCACAAGCATTTCAGAGATGGCTAAGGCTGCAGAGGCAGCAGGGTCGGATGCTATTTCACTAATAAATACAATTACCGGAATGAAGATTGATATTTACAGGAAAACCTTTGCCATAGCAAATAAAACCGGCGGTTTGTCGGGGCCTGCCATAAAGCCGGTTGCTGTTCGCATGGTATATGAGGCTTCACATGCGGTAAAAATCCCGGTTATCGGAATGGGTGGTATAGCGACAGCAGAGGATGCCATCGAATTCATGCTTGCAGGAGCATCTGGGGTAGCAGTAGGAGCTATGAATTTCCATGATCCTTATACCACGATAAATGTGATAGAAGGTATTGAGAGATATATGGAAGAGCAGAATATATCGGATATTAATGAAATAATCGGCGCAGTGAAATAAGTATTCACCACGCCGGTAGAGTTTAAATAATTACATATTATCCGGAGTAAAGGATATCCTTACCTTTGAATCCGAGATTTTATCGCCGTCCAGCTGCAGTTCATACTGTACATGGGCGGTGATTTTTTTTGGATTTTCTTCAATCATGAGATGCCTTGTTATGGCAGTCATTTTCATCAGGCCGTAGGGAGTCTTATAGTCGGTGTCCCAGGTTTTTCCCAGTGAAAAATACAGCTCCGAATCCAAAGCACCGGTCTGAACCATGCGAAGAAAGCCCTCACCGATCTCAAGCCTGTGGGAAGTAACTGCAGGTGCCTCTCCGGGAGTATCTGACATATCTTCCGTATATGTGATTATGTAGGTGGTTCCCTGCTGGTCGCAGCTTGCCGGGAACTCCTGCTTTATTATTTCGGGAGTTCCGTCGCCGTGATCGTGGGAGCCGACGATTTTAAGTGTTCCGTTCATTCATACTCCGTTTTATAAAAATATAATTGTAATGGACTTATAAATTTGAGCTAATGGGCTTTGTCAGGAAAAGCTCAGGGGCAATACCTCTGCCTTGGAGTTCCTTTATGGCGTTATTTGCGCTGACAAGATCCTTATTCTCAAAAATACCGAATACTGTAGGGCCGCTTCCGCTCATGCGTGCGCCTTTCGCGCCGTTTGCCAGAAGAATCTGCCTTATTTCCTCTATAACAGGATATTTTCCGGATGTAATAGGCTCTAAAACATTGCCGAGGCGATCAGTTATTCCGGTAAGGTCGCCCTCTTCTATGGCGGATTTTATTCCGTCAATGTCCGGATGCTCTGCAATGGGTGCCGAATCAAGAGTCGTGTAAGCCCAAGCGGTTGATACATCAAGAAGTGGCTTTGCAATTACAATATGACAGGAGGGCATGTCGGGGAGAGCTGTAAGTTCTTCTCCTATTCCTTCCGAAAGGGCGGTACCACCCTTTATGCAGTAGGGAATGTCCGCACCTTTTTTTACTGCAAGGTCACATAACTCCTCGGTATTAAGACCGAGATTCCAGAGTTCGTTAAGTGCAATGTATGTCGCAGCAGCATCGGTGCTTCCACCGGCCATTCCGGCAGCCATGGGTATGTGCTTCTCAAGGCGGATAGTTACACCCAGGTCTGTGGCATTACAGTGAGAACGAAGTTGATCAGCAGCCTTATAGATCAGGTTATGTTCGTCCGTGGGAATTCTGGGATCCGATGTCTCTATTACTATTTTATTATCGTCTCTTTTTTCAAAAGAAAGATCGTCTGACAGGTCAATGCTCTGCATGATCATTCGCACGAGATGGTAGCCGTCATCACGTCTTCCGATTACGTCAAGGCCTAAATTTATTTTCGCGTATGCTTTTCTTGTGATCAATAGAATATCCTCCTTCAATCATCAAACTGTAAGTATCATACCATACTTTATAAATAGTTTACATTTTGCGGAGAAGTATATGGTAATAGTACAAATTTTATAATTATTTAATTGAAAATAGCTAAAAAAATACTTAAGGTTAAATTGAAAAGAGTCGATAAATAAGATGAGTAATACTGTAAGTATGCCTTGGCATACCAGTCGTATCGGCGTCAGATCATTTGGCGTAGAAAAGGAGTTCATATGGGCGTAAACGGAGTTACGGGTGTAGACCAAACCACGTATTACGAGCCGACGACGACCGCAAAGGTAGCAGAATCAACATCTGAGGATAAAACAGCGAAAACCGCTGAAGCAAAAGATACCGGAAAAGCTGCGGTTTATGAGAAGTCGGATAGTGTGGCAGCACCTACAACCAATAAGACTTACACAAAGAACGAAGCAGTTGTCAATATGCTAAAGAGCGACCTGGAGGAAAGAACCAATCAGCTGAAGGATATTGTATCCCAGATGATTTCCAAACAGGGAAACGCCATCGGAAAAGCCGATGATATCTGGTCTTTCCTTGCAAGCGGCGACTATACGGTTGATGAACTTGCAAAGAAGAAAGCGCAGGAAGAGATATCTGAGGATGGTTATTGGGGCGTAAAGCAGACCTCACAGCGTATTCTCGATTTTGCAAATGCTCTTACAGGCGGAGATCCCAGTCAGATCGAAAAGATGCGCTCAGCATTTGAAAAGGGATTTAAGGAAGCAACCAAGGCCTGGGGCAAAGAACTGCCGGATATTTCAAAGCAGACCTACGATGCAGTCATGAAGGGATTTGACGAAATGGCTGAAAAGAATAATGAAACAACTGCTGAGACCGGTGAAATTGAAGCATGATTTTTACAAATTAAATATTGAATAATGAAAAGGACTGTGAGCATATGCCACAGTCCTTATTTTGTAGTATTTTATTAAAGTATCGGATTACTTAAGGGGCTTTGCGCCGGCCTTCTCCTGAGCTCTGGAAATGAGATCCTTCCAGAATCCCTTTTTCTCTTCCTTATGAGCAACACCGCCGCGGATACCCTTAACACCTATAACATAGATTCCGCTCACATCAGCCTTAACTTCCTTTTTAACAGGTACAGAATCAAAGATCTTTTCATCGCAGACAAGATTCATGATCTGGGGACCAACCTTAACCTTAAGGATCGGAAGCTTGGAACGACGAAGAAGCTTGGGAGTGTTCTCCAAAACAGCAGAAGGAAGACCTGCCTCATTGATCTTCATACGCTTTTTATCAATGACGAGCATGGAAATGCTCTGCTTCATAGCCTCCATCTGTGCCTGCTGCTCTTCCTGACGCTTCTGGGCTTTCTTACCGAGAATGGTCAGTACAACAAGACCTATAATAAGAACTGCAATAATTACTAATAATACGATTAATACCGGATTCAAAACATTCCTCCAAACTATACAAAAAACTGATTGTTGCGACTAGCGAAAAACATCGCGCAAAAAGTATTTTATCATTGAATGCGGTTACAGGCAACAAAATACTTTAACATAAGTAGAAACTGTGCTAGTATTAAAAAAGTTTGATTTTTGTTTTCAAGGAGTAAATGTTATATGAAAAAAATAGTGTCAGTTATGATGGCTGCGGTAATTGCTGCGGGAGCACTTACAGGATGTGCCAAGGCAGGCAAAAACGCCGATGCTGCATACCTTAAGGATATTAAACTTACAGATTATGTAAAGCTTGGAGAGTACAAGGGATTGTCCATAGAAGTTGCATCCCCTGAAGTTACAGACGAAGAGGTTGAGCAGTACATGCAGTATATAAGCTCTTCCATGAAGGCTACTGTTGAGGTAACAGACAGAGCAGTTCAGGAGGGTGATACAGTCAATATCGATTATTCCGGTAAAAGAGCAGATACCGGCGAGGTATTCGATGGTGGTACTGCTGAAGGATATGATCTTACAATAGGCTCACATTCTTTTATTGATGGTTTTGAGGACGGTCTTATCGGAGCACAGATTGGTGAGACAAGAGATTTGAATCTTACTTTCCCTGAGAATTACGGCGCTGCCGAGCTTGCCGGTGCAGATGTTATTTTCACGGTAAAGGTCAACAGCATAAAAGTTAAGCCAGATCTTGACGATGCTTATGCAGCTTCACTTGGAATAGAGAATGTATCTACTATTGATGAACTTAAGGCATATCTTAAGAGCAGACTTCTCGAGGAAAAGCAGACAGATTATCAGAATGAAGTAAATAATAAGATTCTTGAAGCTGTTACCAATAATTGTAAATTTTCAGAGACTCCTGCTGCAGCCCTTGAGCGCTTTAAGGGATTGTACACAGATCAGGCAAATCTTGTTGCATCATATTATTCAGCAAATTACGGTACCAATTATTCAACAGACCAGGTTCTTTCAATGCTGATGTCACAGGATGGCTTTACAGGAGAGCAGGAAGAGTATCTTGCAGATAAGTCGGTTGAACTTGCAAATCAGTTCATAATGCTTGGAGCAATTGCTGAGGCTGAGGGTATTGAGGTAACAGAGGACGAACTCAACGAGAAGCTTAATACCGATATGGCTAATGCAAATGCTACTGCCGAAGAAGGTAAGTCGGTTGCCAGCCTTGATGAGTACAAGAAGACAGTTGATGTTGAGAATGTGAAGGAGAATCTCCTTACAAATAAAGTTATTGAGTTCCTTGCAGCAAATGCAGTTGTTACAGAGCCTACAGCCGATGCGACAGAGGCCGACAGTTCAGCAGAGACTGATGAAGCAGCACAGACAGACGCAGCAGAGGAAGCAGAAAGCGCAGATTGATCCGAATAACGGACAGATACGGAGGTATATATGGAACTGACAGATATCAGAGAGCTCTTTGCAGCTCCGGAAAAATATGCAGATAAAGAAGTGACGGTTGGCGGCTGGATCCGTAATATTCGTGATTCTAAGACTATCGGATTTGTTGTATTAAATGACGGTACATATTTTTCACCCCTTCAGGTGGTTTATTCTGATGAGCTTAGCAACTTTGCAGAAGTAAGCAAGCTCAATGTAGGAGCAGCTATCATTGCTACAGGTAAGATCGTAATGACTCCTGATGCAAAGCAGCCCTTCGAGATGCAGGCAACAGGTATTGAGATCGAGGGACCTTCAACTCCCGATTATCCGCTTCAGCCTAAGCGTCACTCTCTTGAGTATTTGAGAACACTTCCTCATCTTCGTGCAAGAACAAACACATTTGAGGCAGTTTTCAGAGTTCGTTCACTTGCAGCATATGCTATTCACTCATTCTTCCAGGAGAGAGGCTTCGTATATGTTCACACACCGCTTATCACAGGTAGTGACTGTGAGGGTGCAGGTGAGATGTTCCAGGTAACAACAATGGACCTGAACAATGTTCCCAAGACTGAGGACGGAGAAGTTGATTATTCAAAGGATTTTTTCGGAAAGCCGGTAAACCTTACTGTTTCAGGACAGCTTAACGTTGAAACCTATGCATTTGCATTTAAGAATGTTTACACATTTGGCCCCACATTCCGTGCAGAGAACTCAAACACAACACGTCACGCTGCTGAGTTCTGGATGATCGAGCCCGAGATGTGCTTTGCAGATCTTAAGGATGATTGTGACTGTGCAGAGGCTATGCTTAAGTATGTTATCAACTATGTACTTGAGAATGCACCTGCTGAGATGGAGTTCTTCAACACATTTGTAGATAAGGGACTTATCGAAAGACTTAAGAATGTTGCAAACAGCGATTTCGGTAGAATTACATATACCGAGGCGGTTGAGCTTCTTAAGAAGCACAATGATAAGTTTGATTACAAGGTAGATTGGGGTTGTGACCTCCAGACTGAGCATGAGAGATATCTCACAGAGGAGATTTTCAAAAAGCCTGTATTCGTAACTGATTATCCGAAGGAAATCAAGGCTTTCTATATGAAACTTAACGAGGATGGCAAGACTGTTGCAGCTGCTGACTGTCTTGTACCCGGAATCGGTGAGATTGTCGGTGGAAGCCAGAGAGAGGATGATCTCGAGACTCTTGAAAAGAGAATGGATGAACTTGGCCTTAAGAAGGAAGATTATCAGTTCTATCTTGACCTTCGCCGTTACGGTTCAGTTCGTCACGCCGGATTCGGACTTGGTTTCGAACGTTGCGTAATGTACCTTACAGGTATGGGCAATATCCGCGACGTTGAGTCCTTCCCTCGTACAGTAGGAAACTGTGAGCTGTAATTCGAGCATAATATCTGAATAATCAAGCTGCTTCATTTTCTATGAAAAATAAGAAAATGAGGCGGCTTTTTTGATATAATAAAATAGAATAAGAGTTTTGTTTTTTTATGGGGAATAAATGAGAAAATACACATTTAAAGCATATAAAAAATATATTTGTGCAATTATGGCGGCAGTCTTTGTTTTGAGCTCCGGCAGCACCGCTTTCGCTACGACCAGTAAGGAACTTAAGGAGCAGCAAAAGGAGCTGGAAAAGGAGAAAAAAACTCTGGAAAAGCAGCAGGATGCCATTGAATCAGAACAGCAGCAAAGCCAGAGCGGTCTTGACAATGCAAACAGGGATATCAGCAATATTCAGGGAGAGCAGGCTGAAATCCAGGAAGGCATTAATGCTGCAAATGAGGAACTTACAGGCCTGCTCACAAGTATAGATCTGATTCAGTCCGATATTGAGGATACTCAGGTAAAGATAGAGAAGACTCAACAGGAATATGATGAGGCGAAGTCTCAGGAAGAAACACTTTATGATGCCATGAAAAAGCGCATAAAGTTTATGTATGAAAAGGGAGAGTTCTCCTATGCTGAGCTTTTGTTACAGGCGCAGAGCGTCGGAGATATGCTCAACAAAGCCGGATATGCCGAGGAACTCTATGATTATGACAGAACAAAGCTGTCAGAGTTTGTTGCGGTAAAGGAGGCTGCTCAGCAATACGGAGAGGAGCTTGAAGAAGCAAAGTCTGAACTTGAGACCTCACAGTATGAGCTTAAAGAGGAACAGGCTTATGTTGAGACAGTTATAGACCAATATAAGAAGCAGTATGCAAACTTTGATGTGCAGCTTGCAAAGGCGAGACAGAACGCAGCCGTATATTCCGAACAGCTAAAACAGCAGACCTCGCAGATAAGGGATTTGCAGGCTAAGATTGATGCAAAGGATGCTGAAGTAAAAAAGACAAAGAAGGCAGCAGACGAAGCCGCATCCAAGGAAGTGGAAGAGGCTAGAAAGAAGAAGGAAGCAGAAGAGGCTGCAAAGAAGAAGGCGCAGGAAGAACTCGCAAAGAATACTGCCACCGACGACGATGATGAGGATGATGACGACGATGATGCCGGACAAAGTAGTGCATCTACAGCAAGCAGTGAAGCTCCGTCAGCCCAGGCTTCAAATACAGCACCTGCTCCTGCCGGTTCTGCAAGCGGACAGAATATAGCAAATTACGCCTGTCAGTTTGTCGGCAATCCTTATGTTCCGGGAGGAACCAGTCTTACAAACGGTGCAGACTGTTCGGGATTTGTTTATGCTGTTTACAAAGCATTTGGAATCACTGTCCCGAGAACTTCCTATTCTCAGGCAACCTATGGCCGGGAGGTTTCATATCAGAATGCCCAGGCCGGGGATGTAATTTATTACGGCGGACATGTCGGAATCTATCTGGGCGGCGGAAGAATTGTTCATGCAAGTACCGCCAGAACCGGAATAAAATACGAGAATGCAACCTACAGAACAATACTTACAATTCGTAGGTTTGTGGGATAAATAAGCCTTCTCCTATGGAGAAGGTGTCAGCGAAGCTGACGGATGAGGGTAAAACGTGGAATGGAATAAACTTCTTTGCGGAGACAGAATCCGCCCTATTCAAAAACGAGAGGGGTCACAGGATCTTCGCAGTGAATTTGAAAAAGACTATCACAGAATAATAGGAAGCGCTTCTTTCAGGAGGCTTCAGGACAAGACCCAGGTATTTCCGCTGGATCAGTCCGATTTTGTGCGGACAAGGCTTACGCACTCTCTGGAGGTTTCCTCCTTTTGCAAATCTCTTGGACAGAACATAGCAAGGAAAATATTAACGCAGATAAAGGACGAGAGCTTTGATCCGTCCTACCAACAGGATATCTGTGACATTTTGCAATGCGCAGGACTTTTGCATGATATAGGGAATCCGCCTTTCGGTCACTTCGGAGAGACCGTGATAAGGGAGTGGTTTAAAGATAATTTGCCAAAACTTCGTTTTTCAAAAGACACTGTTGGGAGTGGTACAGGTTTTGAAGAAGGGAGACCGCTTACCGAGATTCTGAATCCTCAGATGCAGAACGATTTTTATAATTTCGAGGGTAATACCCAGGCGCTTCGAGTGGTAAGTAAACTGCATTACTTAGTTGATGAGCACGGAATGAACCTTACGAAAGCTCTTTTGGCTACCATTATAAAGTATCCCGTTTCATCGCTGGATGTTGATAAGAAGAACCCTGATATATGCTGTCACAAGATGGGTTATTACTATGCGGACAGAGAGCTTTTTAAGGACATAGAGGATTCCTGCGGCTTAGGCGGAAGACGTCATCCGCTGACATATATTCTTGAGGCAGCTGATGATATAGCATACAGGACAGCTGATATAGAGGATTCTTATAAAAAGGGAAGAATCAGCTTTGACATGCTGGTAAGGGAGCTTGAGAAGAGATGCTACGAGGATCAGTCGGATCATGTGTACAGAGACCTCATCGGAACATTGAAATACAGATACGGCAAGGGAATCGAGCATGGAGTAAGTGATCCGGGCGGATATGCGGTTCAAAATTGGATCATTGCTGTGCAGGGAAGGCTTATTTATCTGGCTACGGACAGCTTTGCTGAGCATTATAACGAGATCATGGATGGATCCTTTGGCTCAGAACTCCTTGAGGGTACCGAAGGGAAACATATTGTGGATGCCCTGGGAGAAATTGCCGTAAAATATGCATTCAATTCGGAGCCGATATTAAAGATTGAAGTGAGTGCGGATCAGATTCTGACCTATCTTCTGGACAGACTTGTGCCCGCGGCAATAGGCTATGATACCGGAAATAAGCTGCGTCCTATAGATTCCAGGATGATGTCGTTCATATCGGATAATTATAAAAAGATATATCACATTTATTCTGAGGGAAAGACAGAGGATGAAAAGCTTTATTTGAGGCTTCTTCTTGTGACTGACTATGTATGCGGCATGACTGACAGTTATGCGAAGAGGTTGTATCAGGAATTGAACGGACTAATATAGATTTGTGATATATCTGCAGGCTTGCTTTTTTTTGCTATTGCATTTATTGTAATTTAAGCGATAAACAGAATTTTTCACATCAATGATGAAAGAGGAAAATATGGATAAAGAAATGGTAGTGGTCCTGGATTTCGGCGGACAGTACAATCAGCTTGTAGCCCGTCGTGTCAGAGAGTGTAACGTTTACTGTGAAATCTATTCCTACAGAACGCCTATCGATCAGATTAAGGCGATGAATCCCAAGGGAATTATCCTGACGGGTGGTCCGAACTCCTGTTATGAGGAGGGAGCACCGACCTACACTAAGGAATTGTTTGAGCTTGGCATTCCGATTTTGGGATTGTGCTATGGCGCCCAGCTTATGATGCATGTGCTCGGAGGCAAGGTTGAGAAGGCACCTGTAAGAGAATACGGTAAGACGAATACTTTTATAGATGGTGCTAAAGATACACTTTTTGCAGAAATTGAGGATGAAACCATTGTCTGGATGAGCCATTTTGACTATATCAGCAAGGCTGCACCGGGATTTGAGATTGTTGCGCATACAGCGGACTGCCCTGTTGCTGCAGCAGCCTGTGAAGAGAAAAAACTCTATGCTATCCAGTTCCATCCTGAGGTTCTCCATACAGTTAAGGGTAAAGAGATTCTCTACAATTTTGTAAGAGGAATCTGCAAGACAGAAGGATCCTGGAGAATGGATTCTTTTGTGGAAAATACAGTAAAAGAGATAAGAGAAAAGGTTGGAGACGGCAAGGTGCTTCTTGCTTTATCGGGCGGTGTTGATTCATCAGTTTTGGCAGCACTTCTTGCAAAGGCTATCGGCAAGCAGCTCACCTGCGTGTTCGTTGACCACGGTCTTCTTCGTAAGAATGAAGGCGATGAGGTCGAGGGCGTATTTGGCCCTAATGGAAATTTCGATATTAACTTTATCCGCGTAAATGCGGCAGAAAGATATTATGCAAAGCTCAAAGGCGTTGAAGAGCCTGAGAGAAAGCGCAAGATTATCGGTGAAGAGTTCATCAGAGTCTTTGAGGAAGAGGCCAAGAAGATTGGAACGGTTGATTTCCTCGCTCAGGGAACTATTTATCCCGACGTTGTTGAATCAGGCCTTGGCGGTGAGTCCGTTGTGATTAAGTCTCACCACAATGTCGGCGGACTTCCGGATTATGTCGATTTTAAAGAAATTATCGAACCTCTTCGTTCACTGTTTAAGGACGAAGTTCGTAAGGCTGGACTTGAGCTTGGACTTCCCGAGTATCTTGTGTTCCGTCAGCCTTTCCCCGGACCGGGACTTGGAATTCGAATAATCGGAGAGGTTACAGCCGAGAAGGTTCGCATAGTTCAGGATGCCGATTATATCTACAGAACAGAGCTTGCTGAGGCGTTCAAGGAAGGCAAGATGCAAAAGCTTCCCGATCAGTATTTTGCAGCTCTTTCAAATATGAGATCTGTCGGAGTTATGGGTGATGAGAGAACCTATGATTATGCAGTAGTTCTCCGCGCCGTTGAGACAATCGACTTTATGACAGCCGAGGCTTCAGAGATTCCTTTTGAGGTATTACAGCGTGTTATGAGCCGTATCATCAACGAGGTCAAGGGTGTCAACAGAGTAATGTACGATCTTACAAGTAAGCCTCCGGGAACGGTGGAACTGGAGTGAAAATTCTGTAAATTTCAAATATTGTATTGAC
This sequence comes from Butyrivibrio sp. WCD2001, assembly GCF_000424485.1. Classification (NCBI taxonomy): domain Bacteria; kingdom Bacillati; phylum Bacillota; class Clostridia; order Lachnospirales; family Lachnospiraceae; genus Butyrivibrio; species Butyrivibrio sp. WCD2001. Next base: position 211,029 of record NZ_AUJZ01000008.1, read on the forward strand.
AAAGAGTTTCAATTAGCATAATGTAGTAGTTGCTTGTGACACTGTAAACTATTTTTTCAGAAAGGAGGTAAACGCAATGATTAAGACTAGGCATAATGATGTACTGAACATGGTAATTGTGGTTACCTCGCAGAAGTTTGCCAAGTAATTCTATAAGGCTTATTTTGGCGTGGTATCCGCTCAGGAGACCACGCCTTTTATATTTTTGGGCACATGCGCGCGATGTGCTGCAGGCGATAACTAGGCGATAGGGTCTCCGATCCTGTCGCTTTTTGTTTTGCGCACAACTGTGCGTTTGTAGATATAGGGGTGAAACAATGAAAAAGTATTTGATAAAAAACTGGTGGCGATACCTGATCGGAGGAATCTCTCTGATCTGCAGCACCGCAATTGATGTAATGCTGCCTTTCGTTACCCTGTCCATGGTTGACGACGTCATCGTGGGCAGAAATATGGATATATTCAGGAGAGACATTATTCTCTTCGTAGCAGCAGGTCTTGGAAGAGCCTTCTTCCAGTTTATTAAGGAGTTCCTGTGCGACATGTCAGGATGCCGCGTGGCATCGGGCCTTAGAAAAGACATGATGAAGCACATATTCTCCCTGAACAAGGGCTATTTTGACAAGAACAACACCGGCGAGCTCATGGCAAGAGTCAAGGACGATGCCGGATCAGTATGGGATCTTACGGGATTTGTGGGCATGCTTTTGACTGAAGCAACCGTTTATTTCATAGGCGTTGTAATCTGTATGATCACACTAAACTGGAAGCTCAGCATAATCCCGCTGGCATTTATGCCTCCTCTTGCATATGTGGCCCTTCACCTTGAGAAAAAGCTCGGCAAGGACTACGACGAGATCAGCGAAAGAAATGCCGATCTCACCAAAGTTGTTGAAGAGAACATCTCAGGTGTCAGAACTGTAAAGGCATTTTCTGCCGAGGGCCTTGAGATGAAAAAGTTCGATGAAAAGAACGAAGCCTACGGCGATGCGAACAAGCAGTTTGCTTCCGATCTTGCGGACAGCGATCCTCTTATCGGCCTGATCCCCAAGATTATGCAGGTTCTGGTGGTGGCCATTGGCGGCTACGCAGCCATCAAGGGCAGCATCACCTACGGAACTCTTGTTGCATTCGTGTCATATTCAATCCAGGTAGTATGGCCCATTGAAAACCTTGGCTGGATGCTTTCCCTGGTTTCTCAGGGTCTTGCAGGCTACAAAAAAATTAACAAGGTTATGAAGACCGAGCCCGAGATCACAGATACTTGGGCAAAAGAGCTGCATAAGGAGGGTAACAAGTCGGGTGAGATCAGCTTCGATCATGTGAGCTTCAACATTGACGGCAAGACAATCCTGAACGATGTCAGCTTTAACTTAGGAAAAGGTAAGACCCTTGGAATCATGGGTGCCACCGGTGCCGGAAAGAGCACCATCGTAAACCTTATTGAGAGGTTCTACGACGTCACAAGCGGCAGCATAAAGATCGAGGGAAAAGACATCAAGAAGATGCCCCTTAGTGATGTAAGAGCTTTTTCCTCGGTTGTAACGCAGGATGTATTTCTTTTCTCGGATACCATCACTGAGAACGTCAGACTTGGATTCAAGGACACAATGGACTTAAGAACCGTTAAGTCAGCCATCAAGAGTGCTCACGCTCAGGAGTTTGTCGAGAAGATAACCGACAGCTATGACGCTGTCATCGGAGAAAGAGGCATCGGCCTCTCCGGAGGGCAGAAACAGAGACTTTCCATTGCGAGAGCTCTTGCCAAGAAGGCAGATCTTCTGGTGCTGGATGATTCTACATCCGCACTGGATATGGAAACTGAAGCAGCAATTCAACAGGAGCTTCAGGAAAAGAATGATATGAGCAAGATCATCATCGGACACCGTATTTCTTCAGTGAAGGATGCCGATGAGATCCTTGTACTTGAAAACGGAAGGGTGGCCGAGAGAGGAACCCACTCTGAGCTCATCAGAAAAGGTGGTCTGTATTACAGCACATATGAGGCTCAGTATGGAGACTACCACAAAGCTATGGCTGCCTGCGAATAAGGAGGTGCATATTATATGGCAATAAACAGCACCAGAGAGGATGAGGATTTAAAGGAGACCCTAAAGCTTGATGTATTGGGGCGTCTTCTTAAAAATCTTTTGGAATATAAGGGAAAGATTGCGCTGGTAACAATACTTATACTGATCACAGTAGCAATCTCAACCACCTATCCTCTGCTGATTGAAAAAGTAATAAACGACGAGATCATAGACAAGAATGTAAAAGGCCTGTTCATTATGGCAGGTATTATGGTAGCCATGGCTCTCATACACTACGTAGCCACCAGAATATGGAGGCGCATAATGGCCACCATTTCCAATGATATGATAAAGAACATCAGAAGAAGGCTCTATGTTCACATTCAGGAGCTGGGAGTGGATTTCTTTGATCAGAGGCCTTCAGGCAAGATTCTGGCCAGGGTAACCGGAGACGTAAATGCTCTTAAGGAAGTTCTCTCCAGCACTATTACAACCCTGGCTCCCGAGGCCATAAGCCTTGTGGTGATCCTGGCAATAATGATCATCAAGAGCCCTGTCCTATCTCTTTCTGCGGCAGTGGCAGTTCCCATCATCATGCTGGGCCTGTTCTTCTGCGAGATTCTTGCCCACAAGAGATGGCAGAAATGGAAGAAGAAGGACTCCAACATGACAGCCTTTATCCACGAGGGTATAGAGGGCGTGTCGGTAATTCAGAGTTTCAACGCTCAGGAGGAATCCTCCAGAGAGTTCAACGGAATAGTAAACGAAGTCATCCATGCCTTCAGATCCGCAGTTCTCATCGCCGACCTGTACAGTCCCACCATTGAGATTGCAGGCGGCCTTGGAACAGCAACTCTGTATTACCTGGCTGTGACAAAACTCGGTGTGACACAGGAATCACTGGGAACTCTGTCGGCCTTCGTATTGTATCTGGGAATGTTCTTTAGTCCCATTAGGAACCTTGCCAGTTACTACAACAAGCTCATAACCAACCTCTCATCTGCAGAGCGAGTTTATGAGATAATGGACATGGAGCCTCTGGTAAAGGATGGCGAAAAGGCTATTGATCTTCCTGAGATCAAGGGCAATGTGGAATTTGATCATGTAACCTTTGCTTATCCTGATGAGCCCGATGTGGACATTCTCCACGATGTGAGTTTTACAGCTGGGCAGGGTGAGACCATCGCACTTGTTGGTCCAACCGGTGCAGGGAAGACAACCATTGTCAGCCTTCTTAGCCGCTTTTACAACACCAAGGCGGGAAGAATTTTGGTGGATGGATATGACATCAGCAAGGTTACCATCCAGTCTCTGAGAAATCAGTTTGGCATCATGACCCAGGACAATTACCTGTTCTCGGGAACCATCAGGGACAACATCAAGTACGGAAGACCCGATGCCACTGATGAAGAGATGATAGAAGTTTGCAAGGCGGTTCACGCGCACGACTTCATCAGCAAGCTGGAGAAGGGCTATGACACCGTCATAACCGAAAGGGGCGGCGGACTTTCCAATGGCCAGAGACAGCTGGTGGCTTTTGCGAGAACTCTTTTGACGGATCCCAAGATACTGATCCTGGACGAGGCCACAGCCAGCATTGACACCGGAACAGAGATCCTGGTTCAGCAGGGAATCGAAGAGCTTCTTAAAAAGAGGACTTCCTTTGTGGTGGCCCACAGACTTTCAACCATTAAGAATGCGGACAAGATCTTTGTCATCGACGATGGCGGAATTCTGGAGTGGGGTGACCACGAGAGCCTCATGGCCAAGAAGGGCGCTTACTACGAGCTGTACTCCGCTCAGTTTGTGAAAGCCTCATAAAATGAGAACGAAAACAATTGGAAGGAAAAATGAAAATGGAACTATGGGATGCCTATGATGAGCTAAATGTCATTTCAGTCTGTTTTTTGTATAATTGAGAAGATATGGATTGATGGAAAATCTGGCGATGCTAACATGAGTATATAGAAAAACGGAGGCGGTTGTGGGAGATACACATTTATATCTTATCTTAAGTGTCACATTGGTTGTGATACTCATAGGCTGCATTGCCATCCTGATAAGAAATTACATGAAGCTGATTGCCAGGAATGATGCCCTTCGCGAAAGCATCGACAACCTGTGCAGGCTGAATGACAAACTCAGAATGGACAGACACGACTATCTGAATCATCTGCAGATTGTGTATGGTCTGATGGAGCTTGAGGAATATGAGGAAATGAATTCATATCTCAGGAAGGTTTACAAGGAGTTGCTTAAAACAGGAAAAGCTGTAAAGACGTCAAAGCCTGCGATAAATGCACTTCTGGCAGCCAAGTCGGCGGAGGCAGAAGCAAAAGAGATTGAGTTTCTGATTGAAGTCAAATCTGATCTTAAAAAGCTAAGTATTGAAGACTGGGAGCTGTGCAAAGTCCTTTCCAATCTGATAGACAATGCTGTTAAGGCGCTTGAGGATTTTGACAGCGGAGAAAAGACGATCAGAGTGAACATTACGGAAACGCCTGAGAGATACATTTTCGATGTGGAGGATAATGGCCCTGAGATTCCGGAGAGCATAAGAGAGAGTATTTTTAAAAAGGGATTTTCTACCAGGAAAGAAGAGGGCCATGGAATGGGGCTCGCAATCGTATCCGAAATCTTGAATAAGAGCGGTGGAGACATTGAACTTTCGTCAGACGAAGAAGAAACTGTCTTTACCGTAAGCTTTGAAAAAGGAGAATAGTTATGGGAGCAGTTCAGATATTGGGAGTGCTAGCCCTGATAATAGGGATACTTCTGATAGGTGTCGAATTCTATATGCCGGGCTTTGGATTTCCGGGGATTGCCGGCATCATTTTTACCGCAGCAGGTATCTTTTTAACCGGAAGAAATGTTCAGGAACGAGTTATTGTGGGCGTGATAGCTATCGTTGTTATAGCAGTAATGCTGGTGATAAGCATCATAGTATTCAGTTCAAAAAAGATAAAATCACCGATTAAGCTTGATGAGGACCTGCGGGGCAAAAACCTGTTTATCGATGAGAAGGACATGGAGTATCTTATCGGGAAAAGAGGTGTTGCCATAACGGACTTAAAACCCTCCGGAAAAGGTGAATTTGACGGAGTTAAGTTTGATATTCTTTCTGAAAAATATTATATAAAAAAGGATTCACCCCTTGTTATAACAGAAGTAAAAAACAACAGGATAATGGTTGAGGAGGATAAGTAAAATGATGGCAACTATAATAATAGCGGCAATAGTAATCATACTGATAGCAGCGTTTTTTGCAGTGATACCGGTAGGAATGTGGATTTCAGCAGTAGCCAGCGGAGTAAAGATAAGTATCTTTTCCCTGGTGGGAATGAAGCTTAGAAGGGTAAAGCCTGCCAAGATAGTTAGCCCTCTTATCAAGGCGACAAAAGCGGGCATCAATGTTACAACCAATCAGCTTGAAGCACACTATCTTGCAGGCGGAAACGTAGACAGTGTGGTAAATGCTCTTATTGCAGCAGAAAGAGCCAGCATGAACCTTTCTTTTGAGCAGGCATCGGCAATTGATCTTGCGGGACGTGACGTTTTTGAAGCGGTAACAATGAGCGTAACCCCGAAGGTTATTGAGACACCTCAGATCTCAGCCGTAGCAAAAGACGGTATAGAGCTTCTTGTTAAAGCCCGTGTGACTGTCAGAACCAATATTGATCAGCTTATCGGTGGCGCCGGAGAGGCAACTGTGCTGGCAAGAGTAGGAGAAGGTATCGTAACTACTGTTGGCTCGGCTACAACGCACAGCAGTGTTCTTGAAAATCCCGATGATATTTCCAAAGTTGTTCTCGAAAAGGGGCTTGATTCCGGTACAGCCTATGAGATCATGTCCATTGATATTGCTGATATCGATATTGGAAGAAATATCGGTGCTAACCTGCAGAGCCTTCAGGCGGAGGCCAACACCAAGATTGCACAGGCCAAGGCAGAGGAGAGAAGGGCAATGGCTGTAGCTCTTGAACAGGAGATGAAGGCAGAAGTCGTTAAGGCGGAAGCAGATATTCCAAGAGCGATGGCAGAAGCTCTCAGGTCAGGTAATCTTGGAGTTCTTGATTACTACAATCTCAAGAATGTTCAGGCAGACACGAAAATGAAGAATGACATAGGAAGCGGTATTGCCGAATATGTCGAGACTAAGAAGGACAAGAACTAAGCTTACCGGGTAATACGGAAAAGAACTATTAAGGGGCGAAGATATGATAAGAGTAATGGTAGTTGAGGACGAGGAGCAGATCAGGAATATTTTAAAGAAGATGATAGAGAAGACTCCTGATTGTGAAGTTGTATCCTCCTGCGGAAATTTTGCTGCAGCTATCAGCGACTTTATCAGACTTCGCCCCGATGCAGTTTTCATGGACATAGACCTTGCGGGTGAAAGCGGCCTTGACTGTGCCAAGGCTATCACCGAAGTGGATCCGAAGGTGAAGATTATTTTTGCAACAGCTCACAGCGAGTACATGGCTAATGCCTTTGAAATATATGCTTTTGATTATCTTGTAAAACCCTTCGATCTGGAGAGGATCGGTAAGACACTTGGCAAAATAAAGAGTATGACGTCCGGGAATGCTACCGGTTCCAATGGTACTAAAACAGAGACCGGGTATGAGAAGCTGGTTATTCGTGGCAAAGAAGAGATAAACCTTATAGATACTAAGGATATCATAATGATAGAACGGTCCGATGGCATCTGCAGAATAGTGACCGGGGACGAGATTTTTCTTACATCAACGTCTCTATCCTCTATCCAGGATAAGCTGGATCCCGACAAATTCATGAGATGTCACAAGTCATATATCATAAGAGTTGAAGCGGTCAAAAAGCTTGAGGTATACGGCAGGTGGACATATACAGTAACTCTTAAAGATACCGATGAAACTGCGCTTATGACCTCGGAAAAATATAATGAGATGAAACAAAAGTTTTGTGGGTTTTGAAATATGTATTATCACGCATCACCGTTTGGGAACATTTCCAGGCTGGAGCCTAGAATTTCTAATCATGGAATCCCTTTGATCTATTTTTCAAGAAAAAGAGAAAATGTGCTTGTCTATCTTAGTAATGCAGTAGAGAAGTATTGCAGAGAAACAGGCTTTGCTTTTGATGGAATCTGGCAAAAGTGGGGACCATATGGTTTTGGTAAGGAAGGGCGTCTTTGCTTAGAGGAGTATTATCCTAATGCCCTTGAAGAAACATATAGTGGCGTTTCGGGATACATTTACAGTGCTTCTGAGATAGAGAATTGAGAAAGGAAAATTAAGAACTAATCATGTTCAAAGAATACTATGAAAAGCTTTTGGTGCGGATATCCATTGATTTTAACTGTACCCCGGCAGATTTAAGGGAAAAGAAGATTATTATCACACAGCCGGCAATGAATGATGGTAGAAGGAGTTACAGCCCGGGTATGCCATTTCTGGAAATGGCTACGCTCGGAGACAGTACTGTCATCATGGCAGATGAATGCCTGCACGAGTTCCTGAGGGGACTGATAAAAGATAAAGAGGCGCATCGTCTGTTTGAATTTGATAATCTTCTGAAGTTAAATGAAGAACTGAAACCGTATGGCTACCAAATGAATCATACGCATCACATGTTCCTGCCCTGCTGTGATATCAAGGTGGAAGAGCGTTTCCGTGTTAAATGGCTATATGATAGTGAAATAAGTCAGTTTTACGGTGATTCACGCTTCCCGAATGCAATCGCTTATCCTGAGCCTTGTCCGGTTCGGCCGGACAGGATCGCAGTCATTGCGCTCGATGGGGATACCATTATGGGTATGGCAGGCTGTTCTGAAGATGCACCACACTGGCAGCAGGTAGGAATTGATGTGTTGCCCGAATATCGGTCAAGAGGGATCGGATCCTATCTTGTGACACTGCTTAAAAACAAGATTATTAATATGGGCGATGTTCCTTTCTATGGAACCGCAACAGCGAATATTCAGTCACAAAACGTTGCCATTAAAAGTGGTTTCAGACACGCATGGGTGGAAACCGAGGCTATGAAGGTTTAAAAAATACAAAAGACAGATAATCAGTATTTGACTTAGCCCTTGGGGCAGGCTTTATCATTTTCTAAAAATATAAACATCAGGGAAGGTCTCCTATGAATATTGATGACTATATCGAGTTATACAAAAAAGATGGTTACATTAAGGAAATGAGAAAGCATGTTGGACATGCTCCTGTGATGACCTGTGCCTGTGGTGTGATAATTGAAAATGACGAGGGCGAAATCCTTTTACAAAAGAGGCAGGATAACGGGTGCTGGGCTATTATGGGCGGAGCAATGGAAATGGGTGAGACCTTTGAAGAAACCATCAGAAGGGAAGCCCTGGAGGAATCCGGTCTTACACTGGGAAAACTTGAGGTGTTTCAGTTCTATTCGGGGAAAGACCGCATAATACAATATCCTAACGGTGACATATGTTTTGGTCCGGGAATCGTTTTCATCACAAGAGAATATTCAGGTGATATCGTCAATGATCCCGGCGAGGTGATGGAGCACAGATTTTTTGATAAAAATGATTTGCCGGAAAATCTAAATGAGTACGATAAGAAAATCATCCTTGAGTGGGTTAACAGAGGCTAACTGGCGGAGGAGAGCAATGCATTTTGACAAATCTCACAACTACATTGGATGGCTCAGAAGCAAAGTCGGCCATGAAAAAATAATGCTCGTATTTGCAGGAGGTTGTATCTTCAACGATAAGGGAGAAGTTCTTCTTCAGAGAAGAGGAGACAGTAACAAATGGGGATTTCCCGGAGGTGCTATTGAACTGGGAGAGACTCCTCAGATGGCAGCAGTACGCGAGGCAAAAGAAGAGACCGGACTTGAGGTCGAAGCAGGTAAGATAATCGGAATCTATACGGATAGCGATATTGAATATCCTAACGGAGATAAGGCTCACAGTATTTGTATAGCCTATGAGTTAAAAGTCGTAGGCGGAGAATTATTCTGTGATCAGAAAGAGACATTGGAGCTTAGGTATTTTTCAAAAGAGGATAAGCCGATTTTGTTTTGCAAACAGCACGAAGAAATGTGGCAGGATATTTTTAGTGGAAACTGTTGACAAGAAAAATGTTTGGTGTTTGAATAATATTTAGCGTTTGACAAAAACTATCGGAGGTATGAAAGGAATGCGGAATAGGTAATATTGATTCATAAATTTGCAATATGCAGATTGAAAAGGTCATCAGAGAATGGCTTTTTTAAGCACGGATCATATTATCTTGAACACATTTTTCATAGAGCCGATTGGTCATAGATTATCAGTACCGGGGCCCTTGATTTATCAGGGGTGTTTTTAGTTCTGATATATTAAGTGAAAATAGCATGCAGCTCATACTATAGCTGCATGCGATGTTAAGGGATAATGGATCCGTCTGCATAATGCAGGCGGTTTTTTTGGTTTGCGCGCCATGGGCGCGCTCTAACGGGTGAAAGTCCCGAACACGCCCAGATAGTGGGAAGTGTATAGCCGAACAGCAAGGGTGTCC